>JAKAML010000194.1 GCA_021812845.1 Pseudomonadota bacterium | reverse complement strand
AGCTCTATCCCATCGATGGCAACGCGTCGAAAGGGTACTTCGCCGTCGGCGTGCTGGGAGCCGAGTTCTCCGATGACGACCCGCACCTGGTCGAGGTCGCCATGAGCATCGATCCCTTCGGCAAGGGCGAAGGGCGGGAGTTCTCGGCCGAGTACCAGGACGTCTTGTCCGGACTTCTGGACGCGCAGCCCTTCCCCGCCGTCATGATCGACGACAAGGCCGGCGTCGTGGCCGCGAACCGTCGCGCGCGCGAGCAGTTCGCGGTCGAGGGCGCGCTCGTCAACATCGCCGACGGCAAGTTCAGGCTGTCGCCGGGCCTCTCCGGCCGACCGAATTTCTGGGCCGTGCTCGACGAGCTGCGCTCCGGCTCCTGCGCCGACGACCGCCGGGTGATCCAGCTCGATGCCGTTCCCGACGGCGTGTGGCTGATCCTGGAGCGGGTCGGCGCGAGGAGCGGCATGTTTATCGCCAGCGTGCGCTGCCTGGCCGATCTGCAGCCGCGAACACCCGATGCGCTGGCAAGGTTCTTCCAGCTCACGCCGAGCGAGGCGTCGCTGCTGCGCGCCGTCGTGTCGGCCGGCTCCATCGCCGAGTACGCCGCGAGCTGCGGCCGGGAGCCGACCACGATCCGCTGGCACATGCGCAATCTGTTGAGCAAGACCGGGTGCCGGTCGCAGCGCGAGCTGAACAACCTGGCGTTGATGCTCATCATCTGACCGTGTGCCGGGACTGCGCCGGGTCCGACGCGGTGCGCCGTCGAGGTCCAGCGGACTGCTCACCAGCCGAACATGCCCGACAGCAGCGATCCGCCGCCGGACGCCGGGTCCGACCGGTGACGCGAGACGCGGGCACGCTCCGGCCGGCCGCCGCGCGTCGCACCGTCCGGTCCGTCACGGCGTGCGACGGCCGCGCCGCCGCCGGCGGCGGCGATGCGGCGTGTGAGCTCCCTCGGTGGCGGCGGCGGGGGCTCCCAGCCGGCGCAGAGCGCTCCGATGCTGCCCAAGGCGCGATCGGCGCCCGGCAGGCAGGCGAGGCCGCTGCCGTCGGCCCTCGGCGCGAGCCGGAGGCCGCTGGCACCTGCGCTCGGCGCATCGAGATCGGCGGCAAGGTGGTTGAGGACCGCGATCCGCTGCCGGCCGGCCTCGCCGCCGAGCGGCCGCGCCCCGGCGTGCATTGCGGTCAGAGGGATCGCCTCGACGGCGCGGAGGACGAGGCGGCCGGCCTCGCGCGCGGCGTGGACGCGGACCACGAGGCCGTAGTCGCGGCAGAGGCCGAACCGCGCCATGTCCTGCATTCCGGGGTGGAGCAGGTTGCCGAGGCCGTAGAGGACGAGACTGCCGTCGACCATCTGCAGGCCTGCCGGAACGTGTGCGTGATGGGCGACGACGATGTCGATGCCTGCGGTCCGTGCCGCGTCGTCCCGGAGTTTCGCCACGTCGGACCGGGATGCCCGCACCTGCAGCTCCGCGCCGTAGTGCACCGAGAGGATACGCAGGTCGCCCGCGGCCTCGGCGAGGCGGCCGACCGTCTCCTCGAAGTCCTCGGCGCGGTGGTAGCTCAACATGCCGGCCCGCTGCCGCGCGCCGCCGGCCTCCCGGTCCGCCATGCCGTTGCCGCCGATGCCGATCGCGGAGACGCGCACACGGGCGCCCTTTACGGTCAGATCGGCCGGTCGAGACGCCTCCTCCCGCGTGCGGCCGACGCCGGGCCAGGCTGCGAGGCCGCGCGCCTCGAGCGCCTCCATGTTCCGCAAGGTCTCGAGTGCCCCCGCCTCGCCGTAGTCGAGGGCATGATTGTTGGCCAGGGAGAAGACGTTGAAGCCCTGCTCGACGAGGTGGCGGACGCCGGCCGGGTGGCTTTTGAAGCTGAACGCCTTGGGTTTGGACCGGAGGTCGTTGCGGTCGGTGACGACCGTCTCCAGATTGGCGAAGGTGACGTCGCCGTCGAGAAGTGGCGCGATGCCAGCGGCCAGCTCCGTCCAGCCCGTCCGCTTGCCGTGGCGCAGCGCGCCGCTCGACAGCACCGGCTGATTGCTGCCGCCGAGGCCGAGGTCGCCGCCGAGGACGATGGTGACCGCGTCGCCGTCCGAGGCGGTCGTGCCGGCCACGCGGCCGCCCGAAGCGGCCTCGTCTGGCGTGGCCGCGCCGTTCTCGCGCCCGCCGAGGGAGGGGTCGGCGGCCGGTTCCGCAGGGACATTGGCCGCCGGAACGTTGGCGACCTCGACCACGGGCGCGGGCTCCGCGCGCAGGGCGCCGGCGGCGGCCGCGAGCCCGACGAGAAACGCCATACACGACGATCGCGAATTGGAACGCACGTTCGAACCCTCAACTCACCGCGGCGACCGTATCGGACCGCCGCCGGATTGGCCACGTCGCCGCGCCGGCCGGGCACGATGCCCCCGCAACCGTCTCCGCGGCGCCACACTGCCCGGCCCATCGCGTTCCCGCTTGCCTGGGTCGTGCGTCCCCTTAAGCTCGGGCGCGGGCGGGAACTCGGAGCGGACGATGCGGGAGACGACGCGAGCGACGCGCGGCATGGTGGTCGCGCCGCATCATCTGGCTGCGGAATCCGGGCTCGCGATCCTGCGCGAGGGGGGCAATGCCATCGAGGCCATGGTGGCGGCAGCGGCGACGATCGGCGTCGTCTATCCGCACATGAACGGGCTCGGCGGCGACAATTTCTGGCTCGTCAGCGAGGGCGGCAAGCCGCCGGTCGGCATCGACGCGTGCGGCGCGGCGGCGGGGCTCGCGACGCGGGATTTCTATGCCGCGCAGGGTCACACCGGTTCCATTCCGTCGCGGGGGCCGCTGGCGGCGCTCACCGTCGCGGGCGCGGTCTCGGGCTGGCAGGCCGCACTCGAGCTGGCGAAGGCGACCGGCGGCCGGCTGCCGCTGTCGCGGCTCCTTGCCGACGCCATCCACTACGCCCGGCACGGGTTTCCGGCGAGCGCGACGCAGGTCAAGAACAACATCGGAAAGCGCGCCGAACTCGAGCACGTCCCGGGCTTCGCGACGACCTTCATGCCGGGCGGGCGGCATCCGGAGGTCGGCGAGCAGTTCAGGCTCGAAGCCCTCGCCACCACTCTCGAGCATCTCGCACGCACGGGCGTCGACGATTTCTATCGCGGGGAGCTCGGTCGGCAGATGGCGGAGGAGTTGGAGCGGGCGGGGAGCCCGCTGCGGTTCGGCGATCTCGAACGGCACAGGGCGCTGATCGTGGAGCCCCTGGCGGTGCAGACGACCCACGGCACCGCCTACGGGATGCCGCCGCCGACCCAGGGTCTGGCCTCGATGATGATCCTCGGCCTCTACGACCGCCTGGGCATCGGCGAGGCCGAGGGCTTCGATTTCGTGCACGGGCTCGTCGAGGCGACCAAGCAGGCGTTCCTCGTTCGTGACGCGCACGTCACCGACCCGGCCCACATGACCGTCGATGCGAAGCTCTATCTCACGCCCGCCATGCTCGACGAGCGGGCGCGCCGCATCGATCGGCGGCGGGCGTCGGCCTGGCCGCGGGTGGCCGCGCCGGGCGATACCGTCTGGCTCGGCGCTATCGACGGCGCCGGGCGCGCGGTCAGCTTCATCCAGAGCGTCTACTGGGAGTTCGGCTCGGGTGTCGTGCTGCCGGGCTCCGGTATCACCTGGCAGAACCGTGGCACGAGCTTCACGCTCGATCCGGCGAAGCAGAACGCGCTCGTGCCCTATCGCCGGCCGTTCCACACCATCCAGCCGGCGATGGCGCTGCTCGACGACGGCCGCGTCATGCCCTACGGCACCATGGGCGGCGAGGGGCAGCCGCAGACGCAGGCCGCGATCTACGCCCGCCACGTCGTTCACGGCCAGGATCTGCAGGGCGCCGTTTCCGCTCCGCGCTGGCTGCTCGGGCGCACCTGGGGCAGCGAGGTGACGAACCTGCGCCTCGAGAGCCGCTTCGATCCGGCGGTGGTCGCCCGCTTGAAGGCGGCCGGGCACGACGTCGAGCTGGTCGGCGATTTCGACGAGGTGATGGGTCACGCAGGCGCCCTGGTGCTGCACCGGGCGGGCGCGAGGGCCGGCAGCATCGACGGCGCGTCCGACCCGAGGAGCGACGGCCGCGCCGCCGGATTCTGAAGGCGCTGTCACTCGCCTTATTCATGCGACGAGGTCTTGCCCATTCCTCAGGCAGCGTGTCACGCTCCCTGCCGCATCGGGCGGCAGGTCTGCGCCGGTGGGTGTGGGGTTACAATGCAAGTCTCTGAAACGTCGTTTGGTTCTCCGTGGCATACCAATTGCGGTGCAGCGGCAGGGCGTGTGCTCCGCACAGGCAGATCCGTCGGACAGGGAGAGAACAACAGATGGAACGTCGCCGCTTCTTGAAGTCCGGTCTCACGGCCGGGCTCGCCACCACCGCCGCCGTCGCCGCCCC
>JAKAML010000193.1 GCA_021812845.1 Pseudomonadota bacterium | reverse complement strand
GACGGAGGGGACGGAGACCGCCGCCGCGTCCTCGCCCGCGGGGGCGACGAAGAGCTCGACGTTGCGGACGAGGTCGGTCTCGGCGGCGGCGAGGAAGCGGAGCACGTCGGGGAGATCGCGTTGGGCGGCCTCGACGTCGTCGAGCGCCGCGCGGAGGACGCGGCGGGCGAACTCCTCGTTGAGCGCCGAGAGCCGCGCGCGCCGCGACTTCTCCAGACGCGGACCCTGGGAGAGGATCTCCTCGAGCTCCTGCTGGAGGGTCGCGATCTTGGCCTCGACGTCGCGGCGCATGGCCTCGGGCAGGCCGCCGAAGACCTCCGGCTTGACGACCTTGCCGTCGAGCGTCGGGGCCATGGCGAAGCCCATCGGCGTCCGCAGCACCGCGATGCTCTGCTGGGCCGCCTTGCGGTTCAGCGCCTCGAGCAGATCCTCCTGGACGCCGCGCAGCTCCTCGTCGATGGAGCGGCGGCGCGCGAGATAGTCCTCGCTCTCGAAGATCGCCGGCAGCGCCGCGCGCAGCTCGTCGATGGCGGCGACCATGCCCTTGGCCAGCGCCGCGGCGCGTCCCGGCGGCAGGCGGATCGCAACCGGCTTGTTCGGCGCCTCGAAGTTGTTGACGTAGACCCAGTCCGGCGGGACGGGCCGCGCCTTGGCCTCGCCCTCGAGGTAGGCGCGCACGGCGGTGCTCTTGCCGGAGGCGGCCGGGCCGAGCACGAAGATGTTGAAGTCGCGCGCCGCGAGGCCGGCGCCGAACGCGATCGCCTTCAGGGCCCGGTCCTGGCCGATGAGGCCGGAAGCGGGCGTGAGGTCGGCGGTGGTCGTGAAGCCGAGCGTGGCGGGGTCGACGCGGCGGCGGAGCCGTGCGGCCGGGAGCGCCGAAGGCGGGGTGGCGTCGGCGACCGCGGCCGCGGGCGGGGACGCATCCACAACCGCGCTCCGAGCCGGAATCTCGAAGCGAACCGGCGCCGCGCCGTCCGGCGTGCCGGCGGCCGGAGTGCCGGCGCCGGACTTGTCTTCACGGCTCTTCTTGTCACGGCCTTGGCGGCGAAAGAACATGGGTCGTGTCCCGCAACGCGATCGGATTGGGCTAGACTGAAATCGACTGGATTTGAACTCGAAGCCGACGGGCGGCCGGGGAGCGGTCCGCACCGGGGGGCGAACGCTTCGGCGCTGTGGCCGATGACGCGGGCCGACCGCGGCGAAATCAAGACCGAACCCCGCTCGACGACGCCGAATGGGACCCCAATGTCATCAGCTCGTGGCGGCACCATGACGAAATCCGGACAGCCGGGACACGGTGATACCGCCCCCGCGGCGGCGCCCGCGATCGCGCCCGACGGACGGCAGTCGGAGGCCGCGCTCGAGATCGCGCGCGGCGCCGGGCGGCTGCTCCGCGCGCACGCGATGGCCCACGTCGCGGAGTTGCCGCTCGCGAACGGCCGGCGCGCCGACCTGATCGCGCTGTCGGCCAAGGGCGATGTGTGGATCCTCGAGATCAAGTCGAGCGTCGAGGACTTCCGCGCCGACCACAAGTGGGCGGAATACCGCGACTACTGCGACGCATTCTATTTCGCCGTCGGGCCGACGTTCCCGCGCGAGCTGATCCCGTCCGACGCGGGGCTCGTCGTCGCCGACCGCTACGGCGGCGAGATCGTGCGCGCATCGCCGCCGCATCCGATTTCCGCGGCGCGCCGCCGGTCGGTGCAACTGGCGATCGCGCGCGTCGCGGCGCTGAGACTCGCGGCGGCGATCGATCCCGATCCCGAGGCGCGGGCGCTGGCGGCGCGGCTCACCTGAGGGCCGCGGGCGGTCACTGCCGGGGAGGGGGCTATTTCGGGGCGCGCTTGGCCAGGATGCGCTGGAGGGTGCGGCGGTGCATGTTGAGCCGCCGCGCGGTCTCCGACACGTTGCGGTTGCAGAGCTCGTAGACGCGCTGGATGTGCTCCCAGCGCACGCGGTCGGCCGACATCGGGTTCTCGGGCGGCGGCGCCTTGGAGTTGGCGGGGGCGAGCAGCGCGTCCGTCACCTCGTCGGCGTCGGCGGGCTTGGCCAGGTAGTCGACCGCGCCGAGCTTGACCGCGGTGACCGCGGTGGCGAAGTTGCCGTAGCCCGTCAGGACGATCGCCCGCGCCTCGGGCCGCAGGCGGCCGAGCTCGGCGATGACGTCGAGGCCGTTGCCGTCGTCGAGCCGCATGTCGACGACGGCGAACGCCGGCGGCTTCTGCCGCATGAGCTCGATGCCCTCGACGACCGAGCTCGCCATGCGGACCTCGAACCCGCGCGATTCCATGGCCCGCCCGAGACGCAGCAGGAACGCCTTGTCGTCGTCGACGATGACGAGCGACTTGTCCTCGGGTAGCTCGTCCTGGCGGAATGAGAGGTCTTCGGTCACAGCTTGTCTCCACGGCCCGTGACACTATAGCGGCGGATTGGCCGGAGCCAAGCCCAGAACCGCGCTCCAAGGCTTTGGATTGTAGACCAAACCCGCGAATTCGGCGGCGATGATTAAGGCGCCGGCGCGGGCGCGGGCGGCGGCGCCGGGGATGGCTCGCGGCCGTCCGCGGGCCGGGCGGCGCCGATCCGCTGGACCTCGGATTCGAACACGCCGCGCGGCCAGGTCAGGCGCACCACGGCGCCGGTCGCCGGCGCCCACTGGTTCTCGAGCGTGACGGTGGCGCCCGACCGCTCGAGCAGCGTCTTGGCGATGAAGAAGCCGAGGCCGAGGCCGGAATTGGCACTGTTGGGCCGGCCGCGTCCCGGCCTCGTCGTGACATAGGGCTCGCCGAGCGTGTCCATCAGCTCGGCCGGGAAGCCGGGGCCGTCGTCGGCGATGGTCACGATCACCTCGGCGGCGTTCCACATGGCGCCGACGACCACCTTCGAGCGGGCGAAGTCGACGGCGTTCTCGATGATGTTGCCGATGCCGTAGATGACCCCCGGCCGGCGATGCCCGACCGGCTCCTGGGCGGAGGGCATCACCACCCCGTCGCCGGCCCGCGCCGTGATCTCGACCAGCCTGGCCGCGCCGCGGTAGGGCGCCGCCGCCTCCTCCATCATCTCGCGCACCGAGAGGCTGGCGTGCAGCGGATCCTCCTCGTCGCCGGTGCGGCGGGTCAGCTTCTGGAGGATCTCGCGGCAGCGCCGGGCCTGGGAGGCGAGGAGCGACAGATCCTCGGCGCAGCGGGGGTCGGAGCCGAACTCCTTGGCTAGCTCGCTCGACACGAGGACGATCGTCGACAGGGGGGTGCCGAGCTCGTGGGCGGCGGCGGCGGCCAGCCCGTCGAGGGCGTGCAACTTCTGCTCGCGGGCGAGGACGAGTTCGGTCGCGGCCAGCGCCGCCGACATTTCCCTCCCCTCCTTGGCGAGCCGCCAGGCGTAAAGCGCAAGGAACACCATGCACGACACGATCGCGGCGACGATGCCGGCCTTGTAGAGGAACGGCATGTCGAGGCGCATCCCGGCGAACCACGGCAGGGGATGGTAATCGAACATGATGAACACCGTCGCCGCCGCGGCGACGAGCCCGAGCACGACCGTGTTGCGCGGCGGCAGCGTGGCCGCGGAGACGGTCACCGGGGCGAGGACCAGCACGGTGAAGGGATTTTCCACCCCGCCCGTGAGGTAGAGCAGCGCCGCCAGCTGGAGGATGTCGTAGGCGAGCAGCAGGGTGGCGAAGCTCGCGCTCAGCCGGTGGCGCGAGGGGAAGCGGATGGTCAGGAAGACGTTGAGCCACGCCGAGAGCGCGATGATGCCGAGGCAGAAGCCGATCGGCAGCGGAAAGCCGAGCCCGAAGAAGACCACGGTCAGGGCGACGAGCTGGCCCATGACGGCGAGCCAGCGCAGCCGGACGATGGTCTGCAGGCGCAACCGGCTCTCGCCGTCGCCGAGGCGGCCCCGCTCGAGGCGCTGTGACATGAGTTGCGGCAACCGCTCCGCTCCCGGGCCGATGGCTGGATCGATCGCGGTTATCGCGCACCCGCGTCGCGCCGCCAACCCCGGCTTCCGCCGCAGAGCCCGGGTGGGCGGAGCGGGGACGCACCGGGGGCGGAGACCGCGACAGGACGCGGCCGCGGTGTGGAGATCGCCCCGGCCGTGCCCTGCGGCGATCGGCGGCCCTTGCCGGCGGGCGCCAGTGCCGCCAAATGGCCGGAAGAGACGGTGACGGGGCGGGCGCACGGCCGGACGGCCGCGGACCGCGGCCGACGACCTCAGGGCGGAGTACGGACATGATGCGCATCAGGCTCCTCGTCATTGCCCTGGCCGGCGTCCTTGCCGGCGGCGCGGCCGCACTGCTGATGCTGGGCGGGGGCGGCGAGCGGGCGGGGATCTCGGGCCGGCAGGTGACGACCGGCAAGGCCTTGGTCGGCGGACCCTTCCAGCTCGTCGACCATCACGGCAAGGGGGGAACGG
>JAKAML010000192.1 GCA_021812845.1 Pseudomonadota bacterium | reverse complement strand
GCGCGCGCCGCTGAGGTCCGTCGACGCACACGCCAGCCGCCCGCGCGATCTCGCCTTCGTCAAGGGCGTCCGTGCGACGCCGACCTTCGTTCTGGTCGACGACGGCCGGGAGATCGGCCGCATCGTGGGCTATCCCGGCGCCGACTTCTTCTGGGGACTGCTCGAGCCGATGGTGGCGCGCCTGCCCGGCAGCGGCCTCACTGGCGCGCCGGCCTCCGGCACGTCGGCCTCGGTGACGGGGTGTCCGGAAACCGGTCGCCCGGTTCCGGGCGTCACGCGAGCCTGTTAGTGTATGGGTCCGACGTTCGCACGATCCCCGGCGCCGACGGGGAGCGAGTGTCCGGACCGGAACTGCCGTGTGACGATCGTGGAGCCCGCCAGTCGGTCCGGACTGAACGGAACGAGGCGGGCTTCCCGAGTTGAACGACACTAGAGTCGGTGGTGGATTTGCAGAAAGCCGAGCGCCGCAGCGTCATGTCCAAGATCCTACCGGAAGAGATCGTCTCCGCGCTCGAGGGCGACGACGAGGTGTCGCCGCAGCTCAAGGAGCTGGTTCAGAACGCGCGCAAGGCGAGCGAGTTCCTGAAGGCGCTCGCGCACGAGAACCGGCTGCTGATCCTGTGCCTGTTGTCGGAGCGCGAGCGGTCGGTGACCGAGCTCGAGAACCTGCTTTCGCTCAGCCAGCCGACGGTCTCCCAGCAGCTTGCCCGGCTGCGGCTCGATGGCCTGGTCGAGACGCGGCGCGACGGGCGCACGGTCTATTATCACCTCTCTGACGAGGCGACGCGGCGCTTCATCAAGGCCGTCTACGAGAAGTTCTGCGGCAAGTGCTGAATCCCGCCGTCGGCGTGCGCGCGATCGTCTCCTGCCGCCCGCTGCCGGATACAGAACACCGGTCGGGAGACTGAACCCGATGCTCGCGGAGCTCGGCGGACTCGGCTGTGGGCTCGTCGCCGGTGCGGCTGCGAGATCGGGCCGGCTGTGCACGATGAGCGCCATCGAGGACGCCGTCGTGGCGCGCGACTTCAGGGCCGCCAAGGCGTGGGGCCTCGCGCTCGCCGTCGCCATCCTCGCGACGCAGGCCCTGGCTGCCGGCGGCTGGATCGACCTCGGCGCCAGCAGCATCGCCGGCGCCACCCTCGACTGGGTGGCGACGCTCGCGGGTGGCGCGCTGTTCGGGCTCGGCATGGCGCTCGCCGGTACATGCAGTTTCGGCCTCCTGGTTCGCATCGGCGGCGGCGACCTGCGGGCGCTGATCTCGGCGGCCGCGGTCGGCGTCGCGGCCTTCGCCTTCACGGCGGGGGTGCTGCAACCGCTGCGCACGCTAGTGACCGGCCACGCGGTGATCGATGTGGGCGAGGCCGGGGCGGCGCTGTCCCTCGCCATCACTCCTCACCTCGCCGCCGCGGCCGGTCTGCCGCTGATGCCGCTGGGGCTCGGCGCTCTCGTCATCGTGCTGGCGCTGCCGGCGCTGGTCGACGGCCGCGTGCGCCGCCGCCGCCGGCTGATCGTGGCCGCGTTCGGCATCGGGCTCGCCGTCGCTGCCGGCTGGGCGGTGACGATGGCGGCGGTCGAGCGTCTCGAGGAGGCGCGGGTCGAGAGCCTGTCGTTCGTCGCCCCCACGGGGCGGCTGCTGCTGGCGCTGATGGGGGAGCCGCTGCAGTTCGCCGCGTTCGGCGTCGCGACCGGGGTCGGCACCGTGCTCGGCGCGACGGCGGTGGCGTTGTGGAAGGACGAGGTGCGGTGGGAGGCGTTCGACGACGCGCGCGAGATGCGCCGCCACCTTGCCGGCGCCATCCTCATGGGGCTCGGCGGCGTGCTGGCCCGCGGCTGCACCATCGGACAGGGCATGACGGCGGGCAGCGCGCTCGCGGTCTCCGCTCCGGTGGCGGTGCTGGGCTTCCTGATCGGCGCCAAGATCGGCTTGGTGCTGCTGCTCGAGGGGCGGGGGCACTGGCGGCTCGGCACCTGACGCGTGGCGGCTGGACGCCCTGCGAAATGAGATTTGTCTCGGCCCCGGGATGCCGGTAGTGAGGGGGGCGTCGCGGCCGGCCCAGGTGGAGCCGGTCGGCCGATGTGCATCGCGCTTGCGCCGGGCTGCCGGCGAAACGGATCAAACCGCGGAATGACCGGCCCCGATCACCGCTTCTCTGTCGCGCCCATGATGGATTGGACCGACCGGCACTGCCGGGTGTTCCACCGTCTGCTGACACGGCGTGCGCGGCTCTACACCGAGATGGTCACGGCCGATGCCGTGCTGCGCGGAGACCGCGCGCGGCTGCTCGGTTTCGATACCGTCGAGCATCCTGTCGCGCTGCAGCTCGGCGGCTCCGATCCGGTCAAGCTCGCCGAGGCCGCGGCCATCGGCGAGGCGTTCGGCTACGACGAGATCAATCTCAATGTCGGGTGTCCGTCGGACCGGGTCCAGGAGGGCCGGTTCGGCGCCTGCCTGATGGCCGAGCCCGGGCTCGTCGCCGACTGCGTGGCGGCGATGCGCGCGCGGGTCACGGTGCCGGTGACGGTAAAGTGCCGGATCGGTATCGACGACCAGGACGCCGAAGCGGGATTGGCGACGTTCGTCGACACGGTGGCCGCGGCCGGCTGCCGGGTGTTCGTCGTCCACGCCCGGAAGGCGTGGCTCCAGGGGTTGTCGCCCAGGGAGAACCGCGAGATCCCGCCGCTCGACTACGGGCGCGTCCGGCGTCTGAAGGCGGCCCGTCCGAATTTGACGGTCGTGGTCAACGGCGGGATCGGATCCCTCGACGAGGCGGCGCGGCACCTGGCCCACGTCGACGGCGCGATGCTCGGCCGCGCCGCCTACCAGAATCCCTATCTGCTGGCCCAAGTCGACCAGCAGTTCTTCGCGTGCGACCGGCCGCCCCCGACGCGGCGGGAGGTGATCGAGGGGCTCTTGCCCCATGCCGAGCGGCATGTGGCGGGGGGCGGGCGGCTCAACAACATCGTGCGGCACATTCTCGGGCTCTATCAGGGCGAGCGCGGCGCGCGCGCATTCCGCCGTCACCTGAGCGAGCTGGCGCCGCGGGAGGGTGCGGGAGCCGAGGTGCTGCGGCAGGCGCTGGCCGTCGTCGAGCAGGCGGCGGCTGGAACGGGCAGCGCCGGCGTGCGACACGCCGCCGAGTGAGACGCGAGCAGGCAGGGCGGGATCAGGGCCGATGGAGTTCACGCACGCCGCGACGACCCTGGCGCCTTCCGGCTACGCGCTGCTGGCGGTGGCGCTTGTGGTGGCGGGGCTCGTCACCGGATTCCTGTCCGGACTGCTCGGCATCGGCGGCGGCGGCATCCTGGTGCCCGTGCTCTACGAGACGTTCTCCGCCGTCGGCGTTGCTCCGGGCCAGCGGATGCACATGGCGCTCGGCACCTCGCTGGCGGTGATCGCGGTGACGTCGTGGTCCTCGTTTCGCGCCCACCGGGCGCGCGGCACCGTGGACATGGCCGTGCTGCGGCGGCTCGGGCCCTCCGTGCTCGCCGGCGTCGGGCTCGGGCTCCTGGTGGCGAGCCGGTCGTCGAGCGACGCCTTGAAGGCGATGTGGATCGTGTTCGGCTCGCTGATGGCGCTCAAGATGGCGCTCGGGCGCGACGACTGGCGGCTCGGCGACGGGCTGCCGCGGAGCCGGCTCGTGGAGGCGTTCGGCGTCGGCGTCGGCTTCATCTCGGTGCTGATGAGCATCGGCGGCGGCGCCTATATCGTCACCCTGCTCACGCTCTACGGCCGGCCGCTGCTGCAGGCGGTGGCGACCTCGTCCGGCTTCGGGCCGGTGATCGCCGTCCCCGGAACGCTCGGCTTCGCGTGGGCCGGATTCGGGGCCTCGGGCCTGCCGCCCATGTCACTCGGCTACGTCAGCGTGATCGGCGCCCTTGTCGTCATCCCGGCCGGGATCGCGGCCGCCCCCTACGGCGTCCGCCTGGCCCACGGCATCCCGAAGCGCCGGCTCGAGATCGCCTTCGCCGCGTTCCTCGCCCTGGTGTCGCTGCGTTTTCTGGTCAGTCTGCTTGCCTGATCCGGCGTCATTTGGTTTGATCCGCGGCGCGGGTCTCCCGTCGGCACACGGATCATGCATTGCAGCATCGGAGCCAGATCAGGAATGAAGCCGCTCGTCCTCCTCGCCGCCGTGGCCGTCCTCTGCCTCGGGCCTTCCGCCAGGGCCGCCGACGGGTCACTCGCGCTGCCGCCGGCGATCGGGCCGGAAACCCCGGCCGTCGAGCCGATCAAGGGCGACGACGGCATCTATCACCAGAGCTGGTTCTCGAAGTCGTTCCTCGATCTCAGGGAGGATCTGGCCGAGGCCAAGGCGGCCGGCAAGCGGTTCGCCGTGATCTTCGAGCAACGCGGCTGCATCTACTGCGTCAAGATGCACACCGACGTGCTGTCGAAGCGCTACATCAACGACTACGTGCGCGAGAACTTCCGCATTT
>JAKAML010000191.1 GCA_021812845.1 Pseudomonadota bacterium | reverse complement strand
CACGCTGTACCAGACCCGCGGCGTGCCGTCGTTGGCGGGCATTCCGGCGACCCCGGCGTTGTGCCAAAGCCGCCCGTCGACGACCTGCGTGAACGGCATCCCGCAATGGCCGCCGACGATGCCGTCCAAGCCCTCCACAGCGGCGCGGGCGAGCTGCCGCCGCTTCTCCTCGAGCGGCGTCGTCGCGAACACGAACTGGTTGATCGTCTCCAGGCCGCCGTGCACGACCAGCAGCCGGCGGCGGCCGACCGCGACCACGTCGCGCCCGGGCAGTGTCGCCAGCCAATCGCGGTCGGCCGCGCCCACGTCGCGCCGCGCGGCCGCGAACCACACGGCCGACAGCCGGTCGCACGCCGAGTCCTCGGCGAAGCCGCAGCCGCAGTCCAAGGCACCCGAGGCGAGACCTACGTCGCAGTTGCCGGCGATGCGGCGGATGTCGGCGGCGCGGATCGTGGCGATGGTGGCCGCCGGCTCGCCGCAATAGGCCACGAGGTCGCCGGTGCAGAGCACGCGATGGGGCGGCAGTCCGCGCCGCGCCGCCTCGGCCAGGACCGCGGCCGTCGCCTGCGCGTTGCCGTAGGGACCGCCGAACACGAGCAACGGCAGCTCCGCCCCTGCGCTCGGTCCGCTGGTCCCCGGCTCACTCCTCGACGGCATGCGCTGCTCTCCTGCCATCCCGCGTCAGACGCCTTCCGGGGCACGCCGCCAGACGAGCGACAGGCCCACGGCATAGAGCGCCACCACCATGAGCAGCGCCTTGAGTGCGGTCGGCGCCGGGAATCCGGTCATGACCGTCCACACCGAGGCGACGGCCCACAGCGCGGTCATCCCGAGCGTCAGCGGGCGCAGCGCCACGACGCGCAGCGGATGCACCCAGCGCCACGGCACGAACGTCATGGCGACGCCGAGGGCGACGACCGCGAGCGCCACCGGCCGGCCCGGATCGAGCGCGAACAGGTAGAACGCGACGAGATTCCACACCGCCGGGAAACCGATGAAGCAGTTGTCCTCGGCCTTGCTCTCGGTATCGGAGAAGTGGAACAGCGACGACATCAGGACGAGACCTGCCAGCACGAGCCCCGCCGGGCCGCCGAGATAGCCGGCCTTGATCATCGCCAGCGTCGGCAGGAAAACGTAGGTGACATAGTCGATCACGAGGTCCAGCCGCTCGCCGCTGAACCGCGGCAGCCGATCCTCGACCCGCACCATCCGCGCCAGCGTGCCATCGACCGCGTCGATCACGAACGCGGCGCCGAGCCAGATGAACATGCGCTCGTAGGCGCCGTCCATCATCGCCACGGTGGCCAGCAGCGCGCAGACGATGCCGCTCGCGGTGAACACATGGACGGCGATCGCGGCTATCGGCACGGCTCACCCCGGCGTTGCGCGGCCGGTCGGCGCCTGGACGCCGGCCGGCCACATCCGGCGCTGCCCCGTTCCGGTCCCGGCACGGGCCGCCGATCCGCCCAGTATGCCCAACCCGGTCCACAACGCAAAAGGGAGCGCCGAGCGCTCCCAGGGCCGTTCCGTCGAGAGTGGCCTTGCGAAGACGGGCCTGCCGTGCTCCGCCCCGATCGAGCGGCCGCGTTTCCCCGTCCGCTCACCAGCGATGCTTCAGCGTGCCGCGGATCGTGAGATCGTCCTGATCGCCGGGCGTCGACTGCTGCGCCTCCGGCTGCTTCGAAGGATCGGCCGCCCCGTAGAGCAGCTCGAGGCCGAAATCCATCTTGGGCAGCACGCCGAGCTTGCCGAGACCGGGAATGCGGACTTCGGTGCCGGCAGCGGGCTTCGCGGCGGCGGCGGTGTCGGCGGCCACGCCGAGCTCCTTGGTCGCGGCACCCTGGGCGGCGATGCCGGGCTCCGGCGCGACGACGGCGCCACCGGCCTTCTGCTCCTGGAACGCCACGGCGGCGCTGCTGACCACCGCCAGCGCGACCCCGAGCCCCAGGATTTTCACAGTCTTCATAACGAACCCCGCAGTCCCACCAAAACTGGGCGACGCGCACGCTCGGAAAATGCTGCTTCGCACCTCCGAAAACAAGCATCAAACCGCGCTGGTAAACACGGCCTCAACGTTTCCGGCCGGAGGTGTGATCCTCATGCCATGTGTCTCGGCCGACACAAAATTCGGCCATCTGACGCCGGCCCCGAAATATCCACAGATCAGCCTCGAACCGGACGACATGCCGCACCGCCCCGAGCCCGTCACAGTCGGCCGCAACGCAGAAAGGCCGCCTGGGCGGGCGGCCTTTCCACGAGAGTAGAGAGAAGTGCGTGGTGGGCGATCAGAAGTTGATCTTGCCGCCCGCCATGACCGTCGAGAAGTCCTGGAAGTCGGTGGTCACGGCGCCCACCGTCTGCTCGGCCTCGAAGTTGTTGTAGCGGACATAGAGGTCCATGGCCGCAGCCTCGATGTTCTGGTTCAAGCCGAGGCCCCACATCGTCATCTCGCGGCTGTTGACCGTGATGGCGCCGGCGGCGTTCACCGTCGAGCCGACATCCCAACGCTGATACTCGCCGAACAGCGTGGTCTTGCCGAGCGGCAACCACTTCCGCTCGATGCCGGCCTGCAGGTAGAGCTGCGTCGAGGTGTCGTCGGCACCCGCCGGGGCGTTGTCGTCCTGACGGTGGCCGTAGGCGGCGTGGACATAGAGCCCGGTCGGGACGTGCATGATCGCACCCGATGCACCGAACTGGCTGCAATCGTGGTTCTGGATCGCCGGGTTGTTGTTGGCCGCGTCGAGATTGACGCAGTTCAGGTCGCCGGCGGCGTTGTCGGTGTACTGGAGATAGCCGATGCCGAAGGCCACCTTGATGCCGTTGAACTCACCCGCATAGCGCAGCGCGAGATCCCAGATGTCGTCCTCGCCGAAGGCCGCCGAGAAGGTGAAGCCCTGCAGCGCGATCGACTCGAACTTGACGACGTTGAAACGCTCGCCCTCGCCGATCTGGCCCGACGTGTTGCCGCCCGCCGCGTTGTTGTTGCCGCCCATGAACTGACGGAGCTGGATGCCCGAAAGGGCGCCAGCGGCGGTGCGGACCTGGAACGCGCCGGAGTGAGCGGAGGCGTTCTGGGTCGCGAAGTGCGCGGTGTTGGCGAGGTTGATCTCGGTGATGGCATCGGTCGCCGACGAGGTCTGGCCGACCCAGAACTTGCCGAGATCCTTGTTCGACAGCCACCAGGCCGAGTGACGGACGTTGAGGCCCGAGCCGCTGTCGTCCGCGTTCGCGTCGACGTTGGAGCTGTTGGCGCCGAACACGCCGATCTCCATCAGGTAGCCGGCCGACCAGCGATCGTTGATCTTGGCGTCGCCGACGAACCGGAACCGCGTCTGAGCGACGAGGTTGGTGACCTGGTAAGCGTTGCTCTCGACGCCGTCGTCCCAGAACAGGACCGACTCGTTGACCCAGCCGGAGACGGTCAGCTTGACCTTGCGGTTGCCCTTGCGGGCGGCGGTGGCCTCGAGCTCGGCGATGCGCTCCTCGAGGTCGGCGCAGCAGTTGCCACCCAGGTCCGCGGCCATGACGCTCGTCGATGCGACGGTCGCTGCGGCGGCGAGGGCGATCATAGCGATCTTTTTCATTGGTCCCCCAATTCAGGTTTCAAGACGCCAGACGTGGCTTCTCATGCATCCAGAAATCACGCGTGGCGTGGCTTCTTCGGTCCGCCGAGGAAGGAAGACGAGCGATTGCGCGAAAGCTCGCCTCCGCTCGAAGCGGATCTACGCAAGGGACGCGACAGTTACCGGGAGAGACGCAGAGGCGGCGCCGACGGGCGAACGGGGCAGGCCGTGAGACGACTGACCGTCGTCAGATGGCACCCGCAACCGACTCGAACATGCACAACTGTTAGTCGACGGCTCCGACTCGGGCAAACGCCGATCGCACTTGTGCCCTTGATCCCCAGGGAGTTGTGGCCGATGGGCCACGCGCGGCCCCACCGCGCCCGAGCGCCGATCCCAGGGGATTAAGCTATTGTTTTGAATCGGGAACGCGGCAGCGACGCGGCGCCGCGAAAGCCTGCGGAAAGATCCGTACACGGCCTCATCGAGCCGCAACACCTCCGCCGTCGCCTCTCCCCCTGGGCGCTGGCGAGGTGTTGCACCCACTTCTCCCCTTCCCCCTCGCTGGGAGGGGTTGCAGGATTCGGCCGCCGCGACGCTGCGACCACGTCTCCCCTCCCCCTTGTGGGGAGCGGTCGGGGGTGGGGGTGAGCCGAGGGATGGGGTGAGCCGAGGGGTGGGGGTGAGCCGAGGGATGGGTTGATCGAACGCGCCGGCGAGTGCGGCCACCACCCGACGCTTCGCGCCACCCTCCCCGCGTCGCGGCGGAGGCGCGCCTCCGGCGCTGGGGGAGGGTATGCCGCGGCACTCGCATCGCAGACCGGTACGGCATAAGCAGGAGAGCCGCCCATCCCTCGTCGGGGTGGGCGGCCCTCTCGTCA
>JAKAML010000190.1 GCA_021812845.1 Pseudomonadota bacterium | reverse complement strand
CGCGCTGCTGCTGACCGTGGTTCGCGACGAGAAGGGCGATGGTCATGCGGTGCTGACGGCGCGCACCTCGCAGGGCGACTTCATCCTCGACAACAAGATCGCGGACGTGAAGGCGTGGAACAAGACGCCCTACGAGTTCGTCATGCGCCAGTCGTATCTCAACCCGCGGGTCTGGGTGTCGCTCGATCCGCTGCAGGCGCCGGGCCCGAGCAACCTTGCCGGCGTCCGCGACGGAAACTGACCGTTCCGAGCCCCGCCCTCCCGCGAGCCAAAGTCACGACTGGGCCGCGAGCCCGGCCTTGAACCGCTGCCAGTTCTCGACGTAGCGGCCGGCGGCGCCGGAGAACCGCGCGACGTCGTCGTCGGTGAGCTGGCGGACGATCTTGCCCGGGCTGCCGAGCACCATCGATCGCGGCGGGATCTCCTTGCCCTCGGCGATCAGCGTGTTCGCACCGATCAGGCATTCCTCGCCGATCCTGGCGCCGTTGAGGATGATCGAGCCGATCCCGACGAGGCTCCTGCGACCGATCGTGCAACCGTGCAGCATGACCATGTGGCCGATGGTGCAGTCCTCGCCGATCGACATCGGGAAGCCGGGGTCGGTGTGCAGCACGCAGCCGTCCTGCACGTTCGACCGCGCCCCGATCCGCACCGGCTCGTTGTCGCCGCGGATCACGGTCGAGAACCAGACGCTGGCATCCTCCCCGATCTCGACGTTGCCGAGCACGACGGCATTGGGCGCAACCCAGTAGCGCCCGCTCGCCGGCGTCCTGACGCCGACCTCGCCGAGCCTGTAGAGCGTCATGGCGCGAGCCCCTTCCCGCGCCTCAGGCGCCCTCGAGATCCATGTCGAGGATCGCCATCTGGAACTGGTAGGAGACCTCGCCCTCCTCCTCCTCGCGGTAGAGGGTGGCGATGAACTCGTCGGCGACGAACACCTCCGCCATGTCCTTCTTCTTGGGTTGCGGCCGGACCTCGAGGCTCTGGCTGCCGAAGGTCTTCCTCAGGTAGCTCTGCAGCCGCGCCACTTCGCTCTTCTCCACCGTGCGTCTCCTGTGTCGTGGCCGTATCGAGTGGCCTGTTCGAGATGTTCGCCGCGCCGTCGTGTGTCCATCGCCGCGCGCGAAGGCACCGCGACCGAGGCGGGTCGGGCCGGCGCGGGGGCCGCCAGGATCAGGTCGTGGAACCGGTGCCCCCGCAGCCGCAGTCGTCTGGCGCGAGCCCCTGGTCCATGGTCAGCGCCGGCTCCGGACAGCCGGCGGGACCGACGACCTTGGCCGGCACGCCGGCGACGGTCGTGTTGCGCGGCACGTCCTGCAGCACCACGCTGCCGGCGGCGATGCGCGAGCAGTGCCCGACGCGGATGTTGCCGAGGATCTTGGCGCCGGCGCCGACCAGCACGTTGTCGCCGAGCTTGGGGTGGCGATCCCCGGTGTCCTTGCCGCTGCCGCCGAGGGTTACGGCGTGGAGGAACGAGCAGTTGTCGCCGACGACCGCCGTCTCGCCGACGACGAAGCCGTTGGCATGATCGAGCATGATGCCCTTGCCGAAGCGGGCGCCCGGATGGATGTCGACCGAGAAGATGCGCGACGACTGGCTCTGGAGATAGAGCGCGAAGTCGCGCCGCCCGGCGAGGTAGAGGTCGTGCGCGAAGCGGTGCGTGACGAGGGCATGGAAACCCTTGAAGTAGAGCAGCGGCTCGAGGAATCGGTTGCACGCCGGGTCGCGGTCGTGGACGGCGGAGAGGTCGGCGCGGAAGGAGGCGCCGAGGTCGGAGTTCTCGGCCACGACCTGGGTGAAGGTGCGCACCAGCAGTCCCGCATCGACGTCCTGGTGGCCGAGCCTCTGGGCGATGCGGTGCACGACGCTGTCCTCCAGCCGGTCGTGGCTCAGGATGGTCGCGAACACGAAGCTGCCGAGCGCCGGCTCGGACGCCATCGCCGCCTCGGCTTCCTCGCGGATCCGAGTCCAGATCGGATCGACCGCCTGCACCTTGCCGCGGGTCGCCGATGCCTTGCCTGTCGCCATAGTCGCCTCCTCGGCGCCGCACGACGCGCCCTTGGTCCGATCCGCCCGCCGCTGCCTTCGCTCCGCGGCGCGCCCGCCGCTGCCGCGCCGCCATAGAGCGCCGGCGCCGGACCGTCAACCGCTCGCGGCCATTGTACTGGACCGGCAGCGGTTTATAAACCCGCTAGTGTCGTGACCGAGAAGTCCGTCCCGGCCTGTCGAGACAGAATGAAACGGACTTCTCGACCATCAAACTAGTGCTGTGGCGCAGTCATTCGGTTTCCACGCACGGCTGGCACACCAACCAAGTGACTGCGCCCGAAACAGCACGAGAAACACCAGCGCACCGCCGCGCCACCGCTCCGGCCCGCCGAGTTGCAGCCGCCCGCGAGCCCGGTCGCCACCGCAAGGAGCCCTTATTGAGCCCGCCCCCAGAACCCGCGCGTCCCAGCCCCCGCGTCGACTGCGCCGTCGACGGCGCGGTGGCGACGCTGTCGCTCGTCAATCCGGCCCGCCTCAACGCCATGACCGCGGCCATGTGGGCCGCGATCCCCGCCCACGTCCGGTCGGCGGAGGCCGACCCTGCCGTCCGTCTTCTCGTCGTCCGCGGCGAGGGCCGGCGCGCGTTCTCCGCCGGCGCCGACATCAGCGAATTCGAGAAAAGCCGCACCGGCGACGCCGCCCGCCACTACAACGACCTCAACCATGCCGCTTTCGCGGCCCTGAAGGGCGCCTCGAAGCCGACGCTTGCGATGATCCACGGCCCCTGCCTCGGCGGCGGGCTCGCGATCGCCGCCTGCTGCGATCTGAGGATCGCCGACGACACGGCCGCGTTCGCGATCCCGGCCGCGCGGCTCGGGATCGGCTACGACCCGCGCTGGGTGCGGCCGCTGCTCGAGATCCTGCCGCCGCCGCGCGTCAAGGACATCCTGTTCACCGCACGGCGCATTCCCGCAGCCGAGGCGCTGGCGATGGGTCTCGTCGACCGCGTCGTGGCAACCGCGTCCCTCGAGGCGACCGTCGCCGAGATCGCCCGCTCCATCGCCGCCAACGCACCGCTGACCCTGCGCGCGGCCAAGGCCGCCGTCGATGCGCTGACGCGGCATCCCGAGAGTGCCGATCTCGCGCGCCTCGACCGCCTCGTCTCGGACTGCTTCGCGAGCGCCGACTACGCCGAGGGCTGCCGCGCCTTCCTCGAGAAGCGCCAGCCGCAGTTCGAGGGACGCTGATGGCGGTCGCGCGAGAACGCCCCCGGCGGGCAGTGTCGGCTGCAGCTTCACTGTCGGCGCTGGTGGCCCTCGCCGCGCTCGCCGCGGCAGGTATGGCCCTGTCCGGCGGTGCCGGGGCCGCCGAGCCGCGGCCCGCGGCCGTGGCGCGCTGCCCGTCGCCCGCCGATCTCGCGGCACCGCCGGGCGAGAAGCTGCCGCAGAAGGGCAACCGCGCCTTCGACCGCCCAGAGCCCGAGCGCGCGCTGCTCGCGGCCGCGCCCGTCGCGCCGCCGCTGCGGGGCGCGATCCGCCGTGTCGAGCTGCCCAAGGGCAGCCGCAAGCTGATCGCCCTGACCCTCGACCTCTGCGAGCAGACCGGCGAGATCGCCGGCTACGACGGCGCGGTGTTCGACTACCTGCGGCGTGAGCGGGTCAAGGCCACGCTGTTCGCCGGCGGCAAGTGGATGCGGAGCCACGAGGCGAGGACGCGCCAGCTCGTCACCGACCCCTTGTTCGAGATCGGCAATCACGGCTGGGCGCACCGCAACCTGCGCCTCCTCACGGGCAAGTCGATCAGCGACGAGATCCTGGGCCCGCAGCGTGCCTACGAGGCGATCCGCGCCGGACTCGCGGCGGGGCAGTGCCTGACGCCCGAAGCCGAGCGTCGCATCGCCCCGCGCATCGTCCTCTTCCGCTTTCCGTTCGGTGCCTGTAACCCGGCGTCCCTCGACGCCGTCAACGACGCCGGTCTTCTCGCGATCCAGTGGGATCTCTCGACCGGCGATCCGTCGCCCACGCAATCGGCGACGGCGATCGCCAACGCCATGGTGCGGGGCGCGAAGCCCGGATCGATCGTCATCGCCCACGCCAACGGCCGCGGCTTCAACACCGCCTCGGCACTGCCGCTCGCCATTCCGAGGCTCAAGGCCATGGGCTTCGAGTTCGTCACCGTGAGCGAGCTGCTCGCGGCGGGCCGCGCCGTCGTCGCACCGACCTGCTACGACAGCCGGCCCGGCGACACCGACCGCTACGACACGCTCTTCCCGCTGAAGCCGAGGTCATCGGCGCAGCCCGCGTTGGTGCCCCGTTGATGCCATGAACGACGCGACGATCGCGCTCGACCCCGATCCGCTCCGCGGCGCTACCCTGCGCGCGCTGCGGCCGCTCTCGCGCGATGAGGCGCAATCGCTCGGCGCGGCATTCGCCGCCATGCCGCCGTGGTCCGCCTATCC
>JAKAML010000189.1 GCA_021812845.1 Pseudomonadota bacterium | reverse complement strand
GCTCGCGATGGCGCGGGCCGCTCGGCCGCGACGGCGCGCGGGTCGGCTCGAGCGCCTCGGCGGGGCTGCGGGGTCGGTTGTTGCTCAGCTTCGGCTCCTTGCCTGCCGGCGGGGCGCTGTCCGTCGTCGTCCGCGTCGGCGTTGCACGGGGCGGTGCGATCGTCCCGCCGTCACCGGCCGAGGGGATGCGCCGCTATTCCTCCGAAGCCTAGCGGGAATTATGGCGAAACACCGCACGTCCGGCTCGGGAGGGCGTGGACGCCGCGCCTCCCGCATTCTCGTCACGCGACGCGCCGCATGACCAGCGACGCATTGGTGCCGCCGAACCCGAACGAGTTCGACAGCACGGTATCGATCTGGCGCGGCTTGGCTGTCTTCGGCACGAGGTCGATCGCCGTCTCGACCGACGGATTGTCGAGGTTCAGCGTCGGCGGGGCGATGTTGTCGCGCAGGGCGAGCACGGAGAAGATCGCCTCGACGGCGCCGGCCGCGCCGAGCAGATGGCCGATCGCCGACTTGGTCGAGGACATGGCGAGCTTGCCGGCGGTGTTGCCGAACAGGCGCTCGACGGCGCCGAGCTCGATCTCGTCACCCATCGGCGTCGAGGTTCCGTGCGCGTTGACGTAGTCGATTTCGCTCGTCGCGACGCCGGCGTTCCTCAGCGCCGCCTTCATGCAGCGGAAGGCGCCGTCGCCGTTCTCGGCGGGAGCGGTGATGTGGTAGGCGTCGCCCGACATGCCGTAGCCGATGACCTCGGCATAGATGCGTGCGCCGCGGGCCTTGGCGTGCGCGTACTCCTCGAGCACGACGACGCCCGCGCCCTCGCCCATGACGAACCCGTCGCGGTCCTTGTCGTAGGGCCGCGACGCCTCGGTCGGGCGGTCGTTGAAGCCGGTCGAGAGCGCCCGGCAGGCGATGAAGCCGGCCATGCCGATGCGGCAGATCGAGCTTTCCGCGCCGCCCGCGACCATCACGTCGGCGTCGCCGAGCATCACCAGCCGGGCGGCGTCGCCGATGGCGTGGGTGCCTGTCGCGCAGGCCGTCACCACGGCATGGTTCGGCCCCTTGAGGCCGTGCTTGATCGAGACGTAGCCGCCGGCGAGGTTGATGAGCCGCCCCGGGATGAAGAACGGCGAGATCTTGCGCGGGCCCTTCTCCTGCAACTGCAGCGTGGTCTCGGCGATGCCGGTCAGGCCGCCGATGCCCGAGCCGATCAGGACGCCGGCGCGCTCCTGCTTCTCGGTGGTGTCGGCCTTGTAGCCGGAATCGGCCAGCGCCTGGTCGGCGGCGGCGACGGCGAAGATGATGAAGTCGTCGACGCGGCGCTGCTCCTTGGGCTCCATCCAGTCGCCGGGATTGAACAGGCCGTCGGCGGTGGCGCCGCGCGGCACGAACGCCGCGATCTGGCACGACAGGTCCGCGACCTCGAACTCCTCGATCCGGCGCGCACCGCTCTTGCCGGCGAGCAGCCGCGACCAGACCGGCTCGACGCCGCAGCCGAGCGGCGTGACGAGACCGAGACCCGTGATGACGACGCGCCGCATGACCTGCTCCCTCCGTGATGCTGGCCGGATCTTTCGCCCGGCTCGACGCCGCACCCGTCGCGACGCCGTTGCAGACCTTGCCCCGAACCCCCGGGCCTCGGCCATCGGACATGGCCGGGGCCAGGAGAGGCGATCGGGACGCGCGGCTCGGGACGAGGATCCAGCGGCGGCTATCGGCCCGCTGCGGAGGCCAGTCCCGATGCGGCGTCGTCCGGAACAGCCGACCGGGGTGACGCCGGGGGCGCCGCCCTGCTGCCGGGCTGCTGCCGGGCCGCGCAGCCGGCGGCAGGCTGCCGGGCGAGCGCGTGCGGGGCGAACCGGCTACCGCCGGGCCGTCCGGACGGCGGCGACGGCGGCAGACCTAGAAGAGGCCGCCCGGAGCCACGGCTGGGCTCGGCGGCCTCCCTGTGCCGGGGCGAGCCCGGTCTTCGGATCCGGTTCCGAGGCCGGCGTCCTTCAGGCGGCGCTGGCGTTCTTCTCGAGGAACTTCACGGCGTCGCCGACGGTCAGGATGTGCTCGGCGGCATCGTCGGGGATCTCGCAGCCGAACTCCTCCTCGAACGCCATGACCAGCTCGACGGTGTCCAGGCTGTCGGCGCCCAGATCGTCGATGAAGCTCGCGTTCTCGGTGACCTTCTCCGCCTCGACGCCGAGATGCTCGATCACGATCTTCTTCACCCGCTCTGCGACATCGCTCATCGTCTTCAGTCCCCTTGTATCTCTTGTTCCGAGTGTCTTTTGTTGCGATTTCCGGCCCGACCGTCGGTCTTCCCGCCAGTAAGACCGGTGATCCCTCACGCGTCCAGCGGTCCGTCGGCCTCGCCGGTTCCCACCCGACGCCGCCCGGCCACCCCCAGGCGCGCCCCGAGGCCCTCGTAGGCGGCTATCAGAGTCCCCTCGGCGCCGCAGTGGAGAAGTCCGCCGCAGCGCCGCTTTTCCCCAGCTTCGACGCCCGAAAAACCGAGGGTCGTTAACATACTTCCCAATCCTTGGCCAGCGCCACGCCCGGGCGCGGCGGATTAACCACGTTCGGCCTCAGACCATCGCCATGCCGCCGTTGATGTGCAGGGTCTGGCCGGTGATGTAGCCGCCCTCGCCCGACGCAAGATAGAGCGCGCCGGCCGCGATGTCCTCGGGGGTGCCGAAGCGCTGGGCCGGGATCATCTTCGAGATCTCCTCGGTCTGCTTGTCGTTCAGGACGTCGGTCATGGCCGTCTTGATGAAGCCCGGCGCGATGCAGTTGGCGGTGATGCCGCGCGAGGCGACCTCGCGCGCGAGGCTCTTGGTCATGCCGATCATGCCGGCCTTGGAGGCGGCGTAGTTTCCCTGTCCGGGATTGCCGAACACGCCCGACACGGAGGCGATGTTGATGATCCGGCCGTAGCCGGTCTTGGTGCGCATCATGTGACGGGCGCCGGCGCGGCAGAGCATGAAGGTCGAGGTAAGGTTGACGGCGATGACGTCGTCCCACTGCTCGTCCTTAATCACCATGAACAGGTTGTCCTTGGTGAGACCGGCGTTGTTGACGAGGATGTCGAGCCGGCCGCCCAGCGCCTTGACGGCGTCGTCGATGAGCTTACTCACCGCGGCGCGGTCGGCGAGATCGCAGGGGACGACGACGGCGCGCTCGCCGAGTTCGGCCTTCAACGCCTCGAGCTTGTCGACCTTGCGGCCCGAGAGCGCGACGGTGGCGCCGGCCGTGTGGAAGGCGCGCGCGATCGCCTCGCCGATGCCGCCCGTGGCGCCCGTCACGAGCGCCGTCTTGCCAGAGAGATCGAACATGGGTCGTTCCTAACCTTTGAGAGCCTGCAGAGCCGCGTCGAGATCGCCGGGATTGCCGACGGAAATGGCCTTCAACGACTTGTCGATGCGGCCGGCGAGCCCGGACAGCACCTTGCCGTGGCCGATCTCGACGATCCTGGTGATGCCGTTCCGCGCCATGAACTCGACCGTCTCGCGCCAGCGCACGGTGCCGGTCACCTGCTCGACGAGGCGCGTCCTGATCTCGGCGGGATCGGAAATGGCCGACGCCAGCACGTTCGAGATCACGGGCACGGCGGGCGGCTTCATCTCGACCTTCGCCAGCGCCTCGGCCATGGCGTCGGCGGCGGGCTGCATGAGCGAGCAGTGGAAGGGTGCGGACACCGGCAGCGGCAGCGCGCGGCGCACGCCGAGCGGCTTGCCGGCCTCGGCCACGCGGTCGATCGCCGTCTTGTGGCCCGACAGCACGACCTGGGTCGGCTCGTTGTCGTTGGCGACCTGGCAGACCTCGCCCTGGGACGCCGCCTCGGCGACCTTGCTCGCCACGTCGAGGCCGACGCCGAGCAGCGCCGTCATGGCGCCCGCACCGACCGGCACCGCCTTCTGCATGGCCTGCCCGCGGAGCTTCAGGAGCCGTGCCGTGTCGGCCAGAGAGAACGTGCCTGCGGCGGCGAGGGCCGAGTATTCGCCGAGAGAGTGCCCGGCGACGAATTTGGCGGTGTCGGCGAGCCTCAAGTCGTGCTCGGCCTCGAGCACCCGCATCACCGCGAGCGAGACGGCCATGATCGCCGGCTGGGCGTTCTCGGTCAGCGTGAGCTGGTCCTTGGGGCCCTCCCACATCAGCGCCGAGAGCTTCTGGCCGAGCGCGGCGTCGACCTCCTCGAACACGGCACGAGCGGCGGCGTGGCTCTGTGCCAGATCCCTGCCCATGCCGACGTCCTGGCTGCCCTGGCCAGGAAACACGAATGCGATACCCATGCGGGAGCGGCTCCTCGAGGCGCGGGATTGACCGGAAAGCGGGCAGATGCACGCCCCCTCGGCGGCTGTCAAGACGGGTTCGGCTGGCGGTCGAGGCTTGCCCTGGCGCCGAATTCGCGTATAAGCGGCCCGTCACCCGCGCCGGTTGGAGGCTGAACGGGAGGCGGAGCCGTTT
>JAKAML010000188.1 GCA_021812845.1 Pseudomonadota bacterium | reverse complement strand
AAGGTGCGCGGATCGAGCACGGCGTCGAGCAGACGGCGGCGCCGCGACAGGATGCTGGCCAGGCGCGGCGCCGTACCCATGATGTCTGCGACGAGACGCAGCAGCTTGGGGTTGGCGCGCAACAGCGAGAAAAGCTGCACGCCGTCGGGAAGCTCGGAGACGAAGCGGTCGAACGCGGCCAGCGCCCGGTCCGGGTCGGCCGTCTCCGACAGCGCCTGGATCAGCAGCGGCTGCACCTCCGTCAGCCGCTCGCGCGAGCGGGCGCTGCGCACGGCGCGGCTGCGGCCGTGGTGCCAGCCCCGGACCGTCGCCAGCACCTGGCTCGGCTGGCCGAAGCCCATGTGCGCCAAGGTCTCGACCGTCCCCGGGTCGTCCTCCTCGCCGGCGAACATCAGGTTCGAGCTGTTGGCGGTGAGCTCGGGCATGTCCTCGAACAGCGCCGCGTAGTGGCGCTGGACGGTCTCCAGAACGGGCAGCAGCGCGGCGGTGAGCGCGGCGAGGTCGGCAAAGCCGGCAAATCGCGCGAGGCTCTCCAGTGCGTCGCCGTCCTCGGGCATCTCGTGCGTCTGCTCGTCAGCCACCATCTGCAGGCGGTGCTCGAGCCGGCGCAGGAAGCGGTAGGCCTCGGCGAGCTCGTCCGCCACCTCGCGCCGGATCCACCCCTTGCCGACGAGCCCGGCCAGCGTGACGAGCGTCTCCCGGCTGCGGAGCTGGGGCTGCCGGCCGCCGGCGATCAACTGCTGCGTCTGGGCGAAGAACTCGATCTCGCGGATGCCGCCGCGGCCGAGCTTGACGTTGTGGCCGGCGACGGCGATGCCGCCGAAGCCGCGGAAGGCGTGGATCTGCCGCTTCATCGCGTGCACGTCGGCGATGGCCGCGAAATCGAGATACTTCCGCCAGACGAAAGGTGAGAGCTCGTCGAGCAGAGCCTCACCGGCCTCGATGTCGCCGGCGACCGCGCGCGCCTTGATCATCGCCGCGCGCTCCCAGTTCTGCCCGAACGCCTCGTAGTAGTGGAGCGCCGAATCGGTCGACATCGCGATCTGCGTCGCCCCGGCGTCGGGGCGCAGGCGGAGATCGGTACGGAACACGTAGCCGTGGGCCGTGCGCTCGTCCATCAGCCGCACCACGTCGCGCGTCAGCCGGACGAAGAACGGCTGCGGCTCGAGCCCGGCCTTCAGCCGCGCCCGCGCGGTCTCGTAGAACACGATGAGGTCGATGTCGCTCGAGTAGTTGAGCTCGCCCGCGCCGTATTTGCCCATGCCGAGCACGATGTAGCCCGAGCCCGCCTCGGGCCGCGCGGCGTCGGCCGCAAGCCAGTCGCCTTTCTCGGACGCCTTGCGGAACAGGTAGCGGATCGCGCCCTGCAGCGCCGCGTCGGCGCAATCGGTCAGAATCCGGGTGACGGTCATCACCGGCCACACGTCCGCGAGGTCGCAGAGCGCCGTCAGCAGCGCCACGTCGGACTTGAACGTTCGCACCGCGTGCATGGCCTCGCCGATGGGCCCGGCGCCTGCGAGGCGCGCCGCGAGCTCGTCCTGCCAGACCGCGAACAGCTCCTCGGGGGCCGTGCCGAGGATACGCGCGAGCCGCGCCGGATCGCGCTCGATCAGGCCGCGGAGATACGGGGAGCCCTCGACGGCGCCGGCGATCAGCGCCGCGACGGACGGACTCGCGAGCGAGCGGCCGAGCGGCGCCAGCAACGGCTCGGCGTCGGCGCGCGCCAGCAGATCGGCGACCGCCGCCGTGCCGCGGCCCGATCCGTCATTCTTCGGCCCCCCGGCGATCCGCTCCGCCAGCGTGCCACGGCTCCCCTGCGCATTGTCCATGGCCGCTCCATCCGCCGCCGCGTCGAACGCGGCCGCATCCGCCCACCCTTCATTCGGCATAGAGCCGGTCGGGCAGCCACACAACCACCTTGAGGCCGGGCGACGGCTGGCCGGCGGCGGCGTCCTCGAGCCGGATCTTGCCGTTGTGGATTCTCGCCACCGCGGCGACGAGGCTGAGCCCGAGCCCCGTGCCCGGACGGGTGCGGCTCCGCTCCAGGCGGACGAAGCGCTTCAGCGCCCGCTCGCGGTCGGCCGCCGCGATGCCCGGCCCGCGGTCGGCGACGCTGATCTCGACCCCGTCCGCCGACCGCGTGACACCGACGTCGATCGGAGAACCGGCCGCGGCCCCGGCCAGGCCGCCGGCCTGCCGCCCGCGCGCGCCATACTTGATGGCATTGTCGATCAGGTTGGCGACGGCCTGTCCGATGAGCTGCCGGTTGGCCCTGAGCCGCGGGCCGCCGGCCGCCGTTATCGCGATCGAGAGTCCGTGCTCCTCCGCCACCGGCTCGTAGAGCTCCGCCACGTCCCTGACCCCGTCCGACAGGTCGAAGGTCTCCATGTTCTCCTCGACCGCGCCGGCCTCGAGCCGCGCGATCAGCAACAGCGCGTTGAAGGTCTTGATGAGCTCGTCCGCCTCCTCGATGATCCGCTCCAGGCCCTCGCGATGCGACCCGGCCCCGCCGTCCCCCCGCAGCGCCGCCTCGGCGCGGGCGCGGAGCCGCGTCAGCGGCGTCTTGAGGTCGTGGGCGATGTTGTCGGAGACCTCGCGCAGCCCGCCCATCAGTTGCTCGATCCGGTCGAGCATGGAATTGAGGTTGGCCGCGAGGTCGTCGATCTCGTCGCCGCTGTCAGTGGTCTCGATTCGCCGCGACAGGTCGCCGGCCATGATCGACCGCGCCGCCGCGCTGATCTGGTCGATGCGGCGAACCACGACCCGGCTCATCAGCAGCCCCCCCGCGAGCCCGACCAGCGCCAGTCCGCCGAAGCCGAGCAGGAACAGGCGGCGCACGCGCTCCGCATAGCCGCGCTGGTCCTCGATATCGCGGCCGACGACCAGCCGCCGCTCCGGTCCGACGTCGGCCGTCAGCACGACTGCGAGCCGCGGCCGTTCGCCCTGGGCCGACGCGCGGCGATAGCGGACCACGCCGCCCTCCGGCGGCAGCGCCGCGCTCTCCGGCGGCAGCTCGAAGTTGCCCGCGATGCGGCGGCCCTCCGCGTCGGTGAGTTCGTAGAGCTGGATGGCGTCGTGGTGGCTGCGTCCGGCAATGGCCGCATCGAGCACCCTGCCACCGCCGTCGCGCGTCACGAGCTCGAGCGCGCGCGCCTCGCTGCGGAGGCCGGCGACAACCTGTTCGGTCAGGACCGCGTTGGTCTCGGCGTGCAGCAGCCAGACGATCGCCGCGGCGGCGACCACGAACAGCGCGACGATCGCCGACGCGAGACGGAACGTCGTGGTGCCCAGGAGCTGGGCGAGCCCCCTACCCGGCGCCGGCACGGATCATGTATCCGGCACCGCGCACGGTCTGCAGCAGCGGGGCGCCGAACCCCTTGTCGATCTTGCCCCTGAGCCGCGAGACGTGGACGTCGATGACGTTGGTCTGCGGATCGAAATGGTAATCCCAGACGTTCTCGAGCAGCATCGTGCGCGTGACGACCTGCCCGGCGTGCTTCATCAGGTATTCGAGCAGGCGGTACTCGCGCGGCTGCAGCGGGATCGGCTCCCCGCCGCGGGTGACGCGGTGGGCGAGGCGGTCCAGCACCAGGTCGCCGACCACGTAGCGCGTCTCCTGCTCCTCCGGCACCGCCCGCCGGCCGAGCGCCTCGATGCGCGCCAGAAGCTCCGTGTAGGCGTAGGGCTTCGTCAGGTAGTCGTCGCCGCCGGCCCTGAGACCCTTGACGCGGTCGTCGACGTCGCCGAGCGCGGACAGGATCAGGACCGGCGTCCGGCTGCCCGACGACCTGAGGCTGCGGATCAGCGACAGGCCGTCGAGCTTGGGCAGCATCCGGTCGACGATCAGCACGTCGTGACCGCCGCCCTCCGCGAGCTCCAGCCCCGCCTCGCCGTCCTCGGCGAGATCGGCCGTGTGGCCGCTCTCCTTCAGCGCCTTCTGGAGGAACTGCGCCGTCTCGCGGTCGTCCTCGATCAACAGCACGCGCATGTCTGGCCCAGGTTCTCGTCGCGGTATGTCCGACGACGAGGCGGCCCGCCTCCCGGGAGAAGCAGGCCGCCCGTCCGATCGCTTCCCGACTTGTCTTAGCCCTTCTTGAGCTGGACGGCCACGAAGCGCTTGTTGTCCGCCGACTTGACGTGCAGCAGCACGGCCTTGCGTCCGAGGTCGGTGGCCGCCTTCACCCCCTTCAGCACCTCGTCCGCCGTCGCGACGGCCTGACCCTGCACCTCGAGGATGATGTCGCCCGACTTGAGGCCCTTCTGCGCCGCGTCCGAGCCCGGCTCGACCTCGGCGATCACCACGCCCTCCTTGCCGTTGCCCTGGCGGGCCGGCATCAGCGTGAGCCCGAGCTGGGAGAGCGAGGTCTGTCCGGTGGGCGCGGCGGGCTTGGACTGCTCGATCTTGGCCAGCTCGTCCTTGGACGACGGGAACGTGCCGAGCTTCACCTTGAGCGACTGC
>JAKAML010000187.1 GCA_021812845.1 Pseudomonadota bacterium | reverse complement strand
GTGCGCTGTCCGGCGGCCGATGCGGACGGACGGCCGCGCTACAAGGACAGCAACCACTTCCGCGCCACGTTCGTCGCCGAGCAGATCCGGTTCCTGGACCGGTTGTTCCCGGCCCGGGAGTGATCCTCGACGGGTGTGTGGCGGGCACGGCGCGGCGCGGACACGGGCGCCCGTTCCGCGCGGAACAGCGATACACGGGCCGTCGTGAGAGTGTGGTCTCCATCACCCCGCCAGGAGCGCCACGCCATGACACCCATCGCCGCCGCCTTCACCCTCCGCGCCGCCCTCGTCGCCGTTGCCGCGCTCGGCGGCGCGGGCCTCCCTGCCGGCGATGCCGGCGCGGTCAGCCTGCGCGTCAAGCTCGCCTGCGCCAGCGACTACTACGCCCATTGCAGCGACCATTCACCGGACAGCCCCGGCGTGCGCCAGTGCATGAGGGCCAACGGGCTCAAGCTGTCGAAGGGCTGCATCGACGCGCTGGTCGGCGCCGGAGAGGTCTCGAAGCACGAGGTCGCGCGGCGCTCGGCGGCGGCTCGTTGACGCCGCGGTCCGGACTGCCGTGGATCACCGGCACACGGCTTCGTGATCGAGCGGTTCTCCGTGAGCCTATGGTTTCCGGTCCGGCAGCACCCATTTCACCCGTGTAACTTTGTAACATGGGAGTGAGACATGATCCGTTCCCGCGCGCCGCTCGCCGCAGTGGCTCTGGCCTTCACCGCCGCGACCCTCGGGGCCGCCGTGACGCCGGGGTCCGCGCTCGCGGCCGACCGCCCGCCCAACGCGGAGGAGCGGGCGGCCATCGAGGCGGCCCTGAAGGCCGACGGCTTCGCGCGCTGGGGCGAGATCGAGCTCGACGGCGGCAAGTGGGAGGTCGACGATGCCGTCCACGCCGACGGCAAGGAGTACGACGTCGACCTGTCGCTCGCCTACAAGATCATCAAGAAGGATCTCGACTAGGTCGAGACGGGACGCTTCGTCACGGCCACTTCACGACCGGCGGCATCGACGACAGGATGCTGTCGATGTTGCCGCCGGTCTTCAGCCCGAAAATCGTGCCGCGATCGTAGAGCAGATTGAACTCGACATAGCGGCCGCGCCGCACGAGCTGCTCCTCGCGGTCGGCCTCGGTCCAAGGCAACGTGAAGTTGCCGCGCACCAGCATCGGATAGACCTGCAGGAAGGCGCGCCCGACGTCCTGGGTGAAGGCGAAGGCCGCGTCCCAGCCGCCGTCCTCGGGCGCGGGCGTCAGGTAGTCGTAGAAGATGCCGCCGATGCCGCGCATCTCCTTGCGGTGGGGCAGGTAGAAATACTCGTCGCACCACTCCTTGAAGCGCTTGTAGTCGGCGATCCTGTGCTTCTCACAGGCGCTCGCCATGGCGACGTGGAACGCCTGCGTGTCGACGTCCTGCTGCGTCCGCCGTCGCATCAGGACGGGCGTCAGGTCGGCGCCGCCTCCGAGCCACCACTTGGACGTCACGACCATGCGCGTGTTCATGTGCACCGCCGGGACATGGGGATTCTGGAGGTGCGCAATGAGCGAGATGCCCGAGGCCCAGAACCGCGGATCCTCCTCCGCCCCGGGAATCTGCTTGCGGAATTCGGGCGCGAACTCGCCGTGCACGGTCGAGGTGTGGACACCGACCTTCTCGAACACGCGGCCTTTCATCAGGCTCATGACCCCGCCGCCACCGTCGGCACCGGTATGGTCCGTACGGCTCCAGGGTGTGCGCACGAAGCGGCCGGGCTCCTCGTAGGCGAGGGGAGATCCCGACGGGAGATCCGCCTCGATCTTCTCGAAGGCGTTGCAGATGTCGTCGCGGAGATCCTGGAACCACGCGCGCGCGGTATCCTTCCAGGCATCGAGGGTCGCGGCATCGGGAAGTCCGGCGTGGCCCTGTTCGTTGCCTTGGCGCATGGGAGTGACCTTGTATAGTGAAACGGGACGACGTGACCGGAGGCGCGCCGCGGCGCCGCCCTGGAACCGAGCCTTCACTTAGAGCAATCCCGGGACGGGCAGAAGTGGTTTCGAGGACGGGCGGGCCGCTGGGCCCTGCCATCAAACCGGCGCGACGGCGTGGCCGGATGGTACGGCACGCGGCGGCCTCCGGCCGATGACGAGGCGATGAAGAGCAACCATGTTCCGCTGGTTCGAAACCCGCATCGACGCTTTCGAGACCGCAAACGGCGAACCGCCGCCGGGTGATCTCGGCGCGTTCTACTGGCACTTCGTCAGGCCGGTCTGGCCGGCGTTCCTCGCGCTGCTGCTCGCCGGGTTCCTGGGCTCGGCGATCGAGGTCGCCCTGTTCGCGTTCATCGGCTCGCTGGTCGATCTGATGAAGGCGGCGGCGCGGCCGGAGTCCTTCTTCGCCGACAACTGGCGGATTCTCCTGGTGATGGGGTTCGTCGCGCTGGTGCTGAGGCCGGCGGTGTCGGTCGCGCACGATCTGGTCAAGAACCAGGTCATCGCGACCACGTTCACCAACCGCATCCGCTGGCAGACGCACCGCTACGTGCTGCGCCAGTCGCTGTCGTTCTTCCAGAACGACTTCGCAGGGCGCATCGCCAACAAGATCATCCAGACCGGGCCGGCGCTCAGGGAAAGCATCGTCCAGCTCATCGACGCGCTGTGGTACGCGGCGGTGCAGTTCATCGGCGCGGTGGTGCTGTTCGGCGCCGCCGACTGGCGACTGATGGTGCCGCTGTTCCTCTGGCTCGGTGCCTACACGGTGGCGCTGTGGTGGTTCGTGCCGCGGATCAAGTCGCGCTCGACGGCGGCGTCGGAAGCGCGCTCCATGCTGACCGGCCGCATCGTCGACAGCTATACCAACGCGCTGACGGTCAAGCTGTTCGCCCACGCCGAGCGCGAGGAGACCTATGCCCAGGCCGCCTTCCAGGAGCAGATGCAGACCTGGCAGGCGTCGCTGCGGCTGATCACCGGCATGGAGCTCGCGCTCTATACCCTGAACGGCATCCTGATCGTCGCCGCCAGCGCGCTCGCCATCTCGCTGTGGAGCCAGGGCAGCGTGTCGACCGGCGACATCGCGGTGGTGATCGGTCTCGTGATGCGCATCGTCACCATGTCGGGCTGGGTGATGTGGACCATCGCCGGCATCTTCGAGAACATCGGCGTCGTCCACGAGGGCATGGAGACGATCGCGCGCCCCTACACCGTGCTCGACAAGCCCGGCGCGAAGCCGCTCGAGGTCAGTTCCGGTGTGATCCGCTTCGATGCGGTTCGCTTCGATTACGGATCGGGGCGCTCGAAGGGCGCGGCGCGGCCCGACGGAAAGCTGCCGGGGGTCATCGACGGCCTGACGCTCGACATCAGGGCGGGCGAGAAGATCGGGCTGGTCGGCCGTTCGGGCGCGGGCAAGTCGACCATCGTCAACCTGCTGCTGCGCTTCTACGACCTCGACCACGGCCGTATCCTGATCGACGGGCAGGATATTGCGGACGTGACCCAGGACAGCCTGCGGGCCGCGATCGGCGTCGTCACGCAGGACACCTCGCTGCTGCACCGCTCGGTGATGGACAACATCCTCTACGGCAGGCCGGGCGCCGGCGAAGCGGCGGCGATTGCGGCGGCGAAGCGCGCCGAGGCGCACGGCTTCATCCTCGGGCTCGAGGACATGAAGGGGCGCAAGGGCTACGCCGGCCACGTCGGCGAGCGCGGCGTCAAGCTGTCGGGCGGCCAGCGGCAGCGTATCGCCATCGCCCGCGTGCTGCTGAAGGACGCGCCGGTCCTGGTGCTCGACGAGGCGACGAGCGCGCTCGACAGCGAGGTGGAGGCGGCGATCCAGTCGAGCCTCGCGGAGCTGATGGCGGGGAAGACGGTGATCGCCATCGCCCACCGGCTGTCGACGATTGCCGCCATGGACCGCCTCGTCATCATGGATCAGGGTCGCATCGTCGAGGAAGGCACGCACGAGGCGCTGATCGCCAGGGGCGGCATCTACGCCGAGCTGTGGGGCCGCCAGTCGGGCGGTTTCCTTGCCAAGGACGCGGCGGAATAGCGGTCGACGCGGCGAAGCGGCCGGCGGTCGCGGAGCGGGGAAAAGCGTCAGCCGTCCGCGCCCAGACGAAAGGCGACGATGCTCAGATCCACGAGACGCTTGGACGTGAGCGCCGTCCTCTCCGCCGAAGCGGAGATGGTTCTCAGGCAGGACAGCAGGCGGCCGTCGGACTCGGCCGGAAAGCACGCCCTCAATTTCGGATCGATCGAGTCTTGCGGCTTGAGTTGAAACGAATATTCAGAGTGGCTGGGTCCGAGCTTGCACCGGTCGGCGCAGATCTGATCGAGTGCGGGGTCGAGAAGCTCGCCGGCATCCGGCAGCCGCTGAAAGGCGAGCGGATTGAACGTGATGCGATCGGCGCAGACCGGTCTCTCGTCCAGATCCCACCGCCGATAGATGCGGTGCAGTACCATCTCGACGCCGCGCCGGGGATACAGATTGAAGTCC
>JAKAML010000186.1 GCA_021812845.1 Pseudomonadota bacterium | reverse complement strand
AGGTGACGGGGGCCATGTACATCCAGGTCGAGGTCGAGACGCCGAAGAACCTGACCCGCAAGCAGCGCGAGCTGCTCGAGGAATTCGAAAAGGAAAGCCACAAGGAGACCTCCCCCGAGAGCCATGGCTTCTTCGCGCGCGTCAAGGACTTCTTCGAGGGCAAGGGCGGCTGATCCGACCCGCTCCGAAACACGGGAGCCAGAGGCATGACGTCGAACACTCCCCGACTCCTGTTCTTCGCCGGCTCGGCGCGCGCGGCTTCGCACAGCAAGCGGCTCGCCAAGCTCGGCGAGCGGATTGCGGACGCCAATGGCATCGCCGCGACGTTCGCCGACCTCGGCGACTATCCGATGCCGCTCTACGACGGCGACCTCGAGGAGCGCGACGGGCCGCCCGATACCGCGCGGAAGTTCGAGGCGTTGATGCGCGTGCACACCGGCATCTTCATCGCCTCGCCCGAGTACAACGCCTCGATCACGCCGCTCCTGAAGAACACGCTCGACTGGATCAGCCGCATCCGCACCGACGACGGACAGAAGACGGACGTGTTCAAGACCCGCGTATTCGCCTTGGGCTCCACCTCGCCCGGCGGCATGGGCGGATTGCGCGCCCTGAACGCGGTCCGGCCGGTGCTCGAGCTCGGCCTCGGCGCGCTCGTGTTGCCGGACCAGTTCGCGGTGCCGCGCGCCCACGAGGCCTACGACGACCACGGCCACCTCAGGAACAAGGACAGCCAGGAGAGCTTCAAATCGCTGATCCAGAAGCTCGCGCGCGCCGCCCACGTCCTGCACGGCTGAAGGGAGGTTGAAGGTTGCAGGTTGCGGCGGACAGTTTACAGCTTAACTCCCGCAGCTTCGCCTCGCTCCCTCCCCCAGCACCCGGCACCCGCTCCATGCCGCAATCCACCGCCAGAGACCGCCTCATCGTCGCCCTCGACACGCCGTCGATCGAGGAGGCGCAGCGGCTCGTCGCCGCGCTCGACGAGACGGTGTCGTTCTACAAGGTCGGGCTCGAGCTTCTGTTCTCCGGCGGGCTCGATCTGGCGCGTGCGCTGAAGTCCAACGGCAAGCGCGTGTTCCTCGACATGAAGCTCCTGGACATCGGCAACACCGTCGAGCGGGCGGTCGCCAACGCATCCGAGCTCGGGCTCGATTTCCTGACCGTGCACGGCCACGACCTCAAGACCCTGCGCGCGGCGGTTGCCGGGCGTGGCCAGAGCCGGCTCAAGCTGCTCGCCGTCACCGTCTTGACCAACCTGACCGCCGACGACCTGCGCCAGCAGGGCTCTGCCATGAGCCCCGGCGACCTGGTGCTGGCGCGGGCGCGGATGGCGCACGAATCGGGCTTCGACGGCGTCGTCGCCTCGGGCCAGGAGGCGCAGCGCATCCGCGAGGCCGTCGGTCCGGGCTTCCTCGTCGTGACGCCCGGCATCCGCTTGCCCGGCAGCACCACCGACGACCAGGAGCGCATCACCACGCCCGAGAGCGCGATCAAGGGCGGTGCCGACCATATCGTCGTCGGCCGCCCGATCACCCAGGCCGACGATCCCAAGGCCGCGGCGGAAACCTTCGTCCATCACATCCGCGAGGCGCTCGCCGCGCTCCTTCGCGGCGCCGGCAACGCCTGATCGCGAGTGCCCGTACCGCGTCCGGCGCACAGGTCCCATGTACGTCCATCCGAGGAGAGCCGAATGCCCAAAGGTTACGTGATCGCGCACGCCGTCGTGACCGACGCCGAGAAGTGGGGCCAGTACGTCGCGAAATCGAGGATCGCGCTCGACAAGTTCGAAGGCAGGCCGATCGTCCGCGGCGGCAAGTGCGAGATCGTCGAGGGCAACGGCGTCCAGCGCAACGTCGTGCTCGAGTTCCCGAGCTACGAGCACGCGCTCGGCTACGCACGGTCGCCCGAGTACGCCGCCGCCAAGGCGCTGCGTCAGGGCGCCGGCTCGATCGACATCGTCGTGGTGGAGGGAGTTTAGGTCGAGGTGTCATCCCGGGCCTCATGCCCGGGATCCATCTGTCCGAACCCTCGAAGGCACGTATCGAAATGGATCCCGGCACCATGTGCCGTTATGACCGAGCACCGGCTCTCGACCCATGCCTCACACCCCGACCAGTGACGGCCGCGCCCCGTGGCGCGCGACGGTCCTGACGCTTTTCCCCGAGATGTTCCCTGGGCCGCTCGGGCTGTCGCTCGTCGGTCAGGCGCTCGGGGCCGGGCTATGGTCGCTCGGCACTGTCCAGATCCGCGACTTCGGCCTCGGGCGGCACCGCGCCGTGGACGACACGCCGGCCGGCGGCGGCGCCGGCATGGTCATGCGCGCGGACGTGCTCGCCGCCGCCATCGACCGGGCGCGCGAACGAGCCTCCGTTTCCCCGCTCCTCTACCTGTCGCCGCGCGGCGAGCCATTGACACAGCCGCTCGTGAAGGAGCTTGCGGCGGGCCCCGGCGTGATCCTGCTCGCCGGCCGTTTCGAGGGCGTCGACGAGCGGGTGATCGAGGGCCGCGCCATGCGCGAGGTCTCGATCGGCGACTACGTGCTTTCGGGCGGCGAGATCGCGGCCATGGTGCTGATCGATGCCTGCGTCAGGCTGCTGCCCGGCGTGCTCGGCGCGCCGGAAAGCCTCGCCCACGAGAGCTTCGAGCAGGGCCTGCTCGAGTACCCCCAGTACACCCGACCGCGCGACTGGGAGGGGCGGCCGATCCCCGAGGTGCTGCTGTCGGGAGATCACATGAAGGTCGAGGCCTGGCGCCGCGCCGAGGCGGAGCGGATCACCCGCGAGCGGCGGCCCGATCTCCTCGCGTCACCCGACACACCCCGTCCGGCTTCGGCCCGTCGGCCCGGCGACCCGCGCGCACCCCGCCCCCGGCGCTGACCGCCCGGAGCGCCCCACCGGAGGGGGCACGGCCCAGGTGGCGGCCCGACTTCGGGCGATCGGAACAGAGCCGCCTGGAAAACCGCACCCGTCCGCGCCGCGCCCTGGCCGGCGCTTGCCCGCGACCTGCGCGAAGCCTAATCAGCAGACGTCTGCCGATTGCTGCTCCGGCCGACGTGCGCGAGGGGAGGCTGGTCCGGGCCGGTCTTCTGGGCGACCGCAGCTCGGAGATCGAACGCTCGCTGCTCGCCGTCGAGAGCCGCCTGCAATGCCTGTTCACCGGCTTCTCCGAGCTGGCGACGATCAAGGCCCATACCGATGGCCGGGCCGCCGTTCGGGGCTGCTTCGCGAGCTTCCCGCTCGCCCAGTTGTCGCAGGCGTTCGAGGCCGCCGCGACCAGGGGAGCCGCGTCGAGGCCAAGGCGGAGCGTGGCACGATGGACCTCGCCGGCCCCTGGCGCCACGCCCACCGGGCGCTCGATGTCGCGTCGGGCCGGCTCAGCCTCGACGACGCGCAGTTCGGCCGCCGGTCGACGCTCGTCACCATCCCCTTGAGCGAGATCCGCGAGACCCACAAGAACCTGGGCCGTGTGGCGAACGCCCGCGGACCGGCCGGGCGCCCGGCTTGGGGTCGGGTCTCGACAACCTCGGGCTTTTCGGCTATTCGACCGCTTCTTTACCCACACGCATGGGTCGCACGAGCCGTGCGCGCCCGGCTGCTCCTCGGCCATCCGGCCTGGACGCCTGGCGGCGCCGCTCCTCTGCATTGATGTCGAACCAACGGGACAATAAACAATGAACATCATTCAAGAGCTCGAGCGCGAGCAGATGGACGCCATCCTGACGAAGCGCGGCGTGCCGGAGTTCGGGCCCGGCGATACCGTCAAGGTGATGGTGCGGGTGGTCGAGGTGGCCGAGGCCGACCCCAAGGACAAGAAGAAGAAGGCGGCGGCCGTGAAGGCGCCGACCGAGCGCCTGCAGGCCTACGAGGGCGTCGTCATCGCCCGCTCCGGCGCCGGGCTCAACGAGAGCTTCACCGTGCGCAAGATCTCCTACGGCGAGGGCGTCGAGCGCGTGTTCCCGATCTACTCGCCGCATATCGCCGAGATCGAGGTTCTGCGCCGCGGCAAGGTCCGCCGCGCCAAGCTCTATTACCTGCGCGGCCGCCGCGGCAAGGCCGCCCGCATCGTCGAGCGCTCGGACGCCCGCGCGCGCCGGCTCAACGCCGCCTGGAAGGGCTTCAAGAAGCCGAAGGGCGAGGCCGAGGATCTGACGCAGATCAAGGGCATCACGCCCGAGATCGCCGGCCGCCTGAAGCAGCTCAACTGCTACAAGATCGAGCAGATCGCCACCCTCTCGGACGACGACATGGCCAACATCGAGGAGGCGCTGAACCTCTCCGGCCAGATCGAGAAGCAGGACTGGATCGGCCAGGCCCGGAAGCTCATGGCCGAGCTGACCGCCGGCGAGGTCCCGGCCGAAGACGCGAAGGGCTGATCGATCCGACCGCCTGCCCGTCGGACCGTATTCGAGCGCGGCGGCCCAAAGGTCGCCGCGCTCTCGTTTCGGGCTTGCCTCGGCAGCG
>JAKAML010000185.1 GCA_021812845.1 Pseudomonadota bacterium | reverse complement strand
CGATCGCGGTCAGCACCTGGGCGATGGTGAGCTGATCGCCGAACGGAACGCGGGTCTCGATCATGACACCGAGCTTGCGGCTGACGCGCTCGGTGATCGCCAGCGCCTCGGGCGCCGTGAACCGCCAGACGGCGTCCGACTTTCCGGGATGCATCCGGCGGGCGACGGCGTCGATGGTGCGGCGGCCGAGGCCGAGCACGGCTTCGGGGCTGTCGAGCGCGTCGACGTCGAGGTTGCGGGCGAGGGTGCGGACGTCGCGCCACGCCGCCTCCTCGGCGTCGCTCGACAGCCGGTCGCGGCGGCGCTCGGCACCGGCCTCCCCGCCTGCCGTCGCGGGCGGCGCGGCGGAACCGAGAAGGCGGCGCTGGAGGAACGACGCAGTGGCCGCCAGGGCAAGGGCGCCGAGCGCCCACCACAGCACGAGCTCATTGTCCCAGAGATAGAGTCCGCCGAGCGGAACGAGCGACAGCGTCGGCAGCAGGAGTGCGGTCGCGACCAGGATCAGCCGTTCGGTGTGCCGGGCGGGCGTCCGCGTCGTCATGTCGGGCTCGACGGGCGTGGGCGGCATGAGTGAAGCTCCGCTGGGTCTGGTCGGGTCGGGTCGGTGCGGCCGCGGGAGGACGCGCCGCACGGCGCCCCTGTCGCGCGACCGGCCGGCGATTGCCGAGGCAATGCCAGCCGGACACACTCTTGCGACGTAGGCGGGAGGTCGGTCACGCCCGGCGGATGAAGCCCGCGATCAGCGAGACGACGAACAGGACGATCGCCACCCAGAACAGGATCCGGGCGCCCTCCATGGCCGTGCCGGCGACGCCGCCGAAGCCGAGGAACGCGGCGACGAGCGCCACGACGAGGAAGACGATCGCATAATGCAGAAGGTTGCCCATGGTCATGCTCCGTATTGGCAGTGTTTCGACTGTGTCAGGTGCGTCAGGACTGCGTCGTCAGGTGCGTCAGGACTGCGTCCGGGAGGCGAGTGAGTACGACATCGGAGGAACGCGCGACCCTGGTCCCGGTTCCATGGGTCGGCGATCGAGGGGGCGGCGATCGAGGGGTCGGCGATCGAGCCGTCCTCAGCGGAACAGTCGCGCGAGCGTGGCGAGATCGCGGTCGAGCCGACGAACGTCCGGCACATCGTTCGCAACGCTCGGACCCTCGACCGGGGCTGCGCATCCGGCCCCGATCGGGAACGAGGTTTGCGCGCTGTCGCTGGGATCGGGGGCGGGGAGATCGAGGGCGCGGGGGGGCGGTCGATCGATCCGCGTGGCGACGGGCCTCTCCACCGCGAGGCCTTCGAGGCCCTCGAGCGCGCGGCCCGTTCCGCCGTAGCCCGGTGTCGACGCCGTGTCGTGGCCTAAGTCCTGTCCGCGATCGAGGTCCACGTCACATATCCTCGGCTGGGTTGAGGTCTCGGATCGGTCGGGCGCGTCGCGGTGGCGTTCCACAGTGCGGCGTTGCCTTGGAAACGCCGGCGGCGCGGGTGGAGTTCCTCCGGTTGCGAAAAAAGCGGCGAGGCGCACCGCGGAGTGCGCCTCGCCGACCAAAGACCGGGCGGGATCGTGCCGCTCGTCAGGCGAGCGTCAGCGGCCGATGTTGCGCTTGATCTCGCCCGAGGCCTTCTGCATCTCGCCCTTGGCCTCCTGGGCATGGCCCTCGGCCTCGGTCTCGGCCGAGCCCACGGCGCGGCCGACGCCCTGCTTCACCTTGCCGACGGCCTCGTTCGCGTAGCCCTTCACCGTGTCGGCGGTGCTCGACGAGCGGGCGGCGTCGTAGGCCTCCGAGGCGGCCGACTTCGCCGCGCCGACGGCCTGCTGCGCCTCGCCCTTGAGCTCCTGCATCTTGCCCTCGGCCTGCATCTCCTCGGAGCCGACGATGCGGCCGACGCCCTGCTTCACCTTGCCGGCGGCCTCGTTGGCATAACCCTTGATCTTGTCGCTGGTGCTCGACATGGGGGAACTCCTCGCATTGGTTCTGGGTGCTGGCATCGGGTCCAAGAAATTCGGCGCGCCTGCCGGCGCAGCATGAGGCCGCCCGAGCAGGCTCACGGGGGGGGAACGCGCGGAGGGCGGTCGGGTTCCGGATCATTCGATCACGCGGCGTTGGCGCCATGGGCCATATGCGGTGGCCGGCATCTCGACCACGACATCTGGCGACGTCACTGCGAGGAGACCCGCCGCAGTGGGACTGCAACGAAACGGCGCGGAGCGCGTTTCGCGAGCGGCCACCACGTCCAGGCGGCGGCATCGTCCGCGTCGATCCATCTCGTGGCCAGCTCGAGGGGAAACGCCGTCATGCCGCTGTTCGCCGACAACATCCGCAATCTTCATGCGTCGCTGATCGTCATGGCGCTCGTCATTGCCGGGCTCGTGCTCGGCAAGGACATTCTCATCCCGCTGGCGCTCGCCACGCTGATCGCCTTCATGCTGGCGCCGGTCGTGCGCCTTCTGGCCTCGTGGCGCGTGCCCGAAGGCGGCGCGGACGGCGTCGTGCTCGCGGTCGTGCTCGGCGCCGTCGTCGCGATGTCGGTGGTGCTCAGCGCCCAACTCCTGTCGCTTGCAGAGGAGTTCCCGAAGTACCGACCGAACCTCGTCGAGAAAGTGCGAATGCTGAAGGCGATCGGATCGGGCGAGGGGGCGATCAAACGGGCGGCGGATTCGGTCGAGAGCCTGACGGCGGCGGTCAGCCGCGAGCTGGCCGACGCCCCTGCGGCCAGACCGGCGGGTCATCCGGGCGCCGTCTCGCGCACCGAGCAGCCGAAGGGCGCCGACTTCGGTGCGCCGGCCGGATCGTCGACGGCTCCGTCGGGCGACCCGAAAGCCCCGGCAGCCGCGAAGGACGGCCCGTCCGCCGCAGATGGCTTGAAGACCGTCGTGGAGCCGCTGGCGAAGATGGCGCTGACGCTGCTCTTCACCTTGTTCCTGCTGCTGCAGCACCAGGATCTGCGCGACAGGGTCGTGCGCGTCGCCGGCACCGACAACCTGAGCGGAACCACCGCGGCGATGAGCGATGCCGGCGAGCGGCTGTCGCAACTGTTCCTGGCGCAAGCCATGCTGAATGCCGGCTTCGGGCTGTTCGTCGGTCTCGCGCTCGCGGTCATCGGCGTTCCAAACCCGGTGCTGTGGGGCGTCGTGGCGGCGATCATGCGCTTCGTGCCCTACATCGGCTCGTTCGTGGCCGCCGTGCCGCCGATCCTGCTGGCCGCCGGCGTCGATCCGGGCTGGTCGATGGTCGTCATGACGGTGCTGCTGTTCGTCGTCGGCGAGCCGGTCATGGGACACGTCGTCGAGCCGTTGCTGCTCGGCAAGAGTGCGGGACTTTCGCCGTTCGCGCTCGTCGTCTCGGCGAGCTTCTGGACCTTGATCTGGGGGCCGATCGGGCTCGTGCTGGCCGCCCCCCTGACGCTGCTGCTCGTCGTCCTCGGGCGCTACGTCTCCGGGCTCGAGTTCGTGAGCGTGCTGCTCGGCGACGAGCGCGCCCTGAGCCGCGAGCAGGAGCTCTATGGCCGCGTGTTGGCCGGCGATTCAGCCGCTGCGATCGCCCAGGCGAGCGAGGCGGCCGAGGAGACCTCGGTGGTCGGCGCCAGCGACGATATCCTGCTGCCGGCGCTGCGGCTCGCCGCCGCCGACCGGAGGCGCGGCCGGCTCGACGACCCGCGCGTCGCGGCGATCGGCCAGACCATGCGCGAGGTGGTCTCGTTCTTGGCCGAGACGATCCCGGAGCCGAAGGGCGGGGACCGACCGTCGCGGCCGACCGCTGCCGAGGGCCGGCGGACGCGCATCCATGTGCTGCCGGCGCGCGGTCTGCTCGACGCGGCCGCGGCCGAGGTGGTCGCAATGGCGCTCGGCACTCTGAGCGGGGCCGAGGTCGAGCACACGCGGTCCACCGGTGGCCTGTCCGCGCTGGCCGAGCTCCGCGCCGCGTCCAATGATCGCGGCCCGGAGGTCGTCGTCATCGCCACCGTCGGCGGCCTCGAGGCGCGGCAGCTGCGTCTCATCACACGCCGCGCGCAACATGACTTTCCGAATGCGCGGATCCTGGTGCTCTCGGCGGACGGCGACTGTGCGACGCACGCGGGCGTCACGGATCGTCGAATGGGCGCCGCGCCGTCGGGTCTCGACGCGGATGGCGCGACGGAGGCCGCGCCGCAGTGCGTCGGACGGCTCGCGGATCTGCTGGGCATCCTGTCGTACGGACCGCGGGGCGACACGCGATCCGCCACGGCGGCCGAAAAGGCGGCAGAGCCGGGCGTCGCGCGGTCGCGACCCGCCGACGTTCAGAGCGCTGCGGAATGAGCGGCCGGGAGCCGGAACCGCCGGGGTGCCCAGGCGTTGATCCTTCGCCGGCCGGTGAAGAACGGTCGCCCAGAGGACGGGCACGGCGCGTACTGAGGCACCGTCGATCCGGATCTGATGATTCCCGGATCAGCCCGGATATTTCGTCAGGAGGCTCGGATGCGTAACGTAGATCG
>JAKAML010000184.1 GCA_021812845.1 Pseudomonadota bacterium | reverse complement strand
GCCGGGTCCGGAGGTTGGTCCGCGGCCGGATCGTCGACCGCGATCCGTGCCGGATCGGCGCCGACCATCTGGTAGGCGTGCCGCGTGACGCCGTCGAGCGCCGTCTCGAGCTCGGCGCGCAGCCGCTCCATGGTCTCGGCATCGGCGTCGGGCGGGACGTGGATGGCACGGCCGGCGACGCGCGCGAGCCGCGAGTACGGCAGGTTGATGGTCAGCCGGCTCCAGGTCGCGAACGTCCTGGCGCGCGATGTGGCGACCGCGGCCGGCACGATCGGGCGGCCGGAATAGCGCGCGATGGTGATGATGCCGAGCCCTGCCTTGCGCGCCGGCCCGGGTGGCACGTCGGCGGTCATGACGAGCGAGCGGCCGCTCTCGAGTGCGGCGACGGCGGCGCGAAGCGCCTGCGCACCGCCGCGGTCGCGCTTCCTGCCGCCCGCGCCCGCGCCGCGAATGAGCTCGACGTCGAGCGCCGCCATGGCCTGGCCGATGAACTCCGCGTCGCCGTGGCGCGCGACCATGGCCGCCACCTGGACCCCTTCCGGGCGCAGCATCGGCAGCATCATGAACTGGCCGTGCCAGCAGGCGATGATGCAGGGGTGCGTGTCGGCGAGGCGCGCGAGCACGTCCGGCGGATCGTCGGTGATCCGCGAGGTGCGCGCGACGAGACGGATCAGGCGGGCGAGGGATCGCCCGGCAAGCCGCGTCGATGTGGGAACGTCGCTCCGCAACGGCCTCTTCCCGCCGGCCTCGAGGACGGCCGCTGTCCCGGTGCCGTCCGAAGGCCCTTGCAGGTGGTTCCTATAGCGAATATCTACCGAAGGCAAACAGCAGCGGTCATCCGGTTGTCGCGCCATCGTCAGGGCAACGTGGCATGGTGGGCGGCACGCCTACGAGCGCGCGGGAGAAGCCAGCGGGTCGATGCCAATTTTGGGGAAGGAGACCAAGCGGGCGATCCGCCGTCAGACCAACGCATGGCGACAGGGCATCGCGGAGCGTTCCCCGCCCTGGCTGCGCCGCACCCTCGGCGGGCCGGCCACCTATTTCGACATGCTGTTCATCGACCACGGCATTTTTCGCATTCTGTACATCAACAAGCACCGCATCTCCGACAAGGCCTGGCGCTCGGCGCAGCCGGCGCCGTTCCATATCCGCGACATGGCGCGGCAGGGCGTTCGCACGATCGTCAATCTGCGTGGTGACCGGCTGTGCGGAAGCTACTGGCTCGAGCAGCGGGCCTGTGCCGAGGCCGGCATCCACCTCGTCAACTTCCAGGTCCGCTCGCGCGCCGCACCGACCCGCGAGGAGCTGCGCGGGGCCATCGAGCTGTTCGACCGCATCGAGTACCCGATGCTGATGCACTGCAAGTCCGGCGCCGACCGGGCGGGGCTGATGAGCGTGCTCTACCGCCATTTCCGGGAGGGCGAGCCGATCGCGGAGGCCAAGCAGGAGCTGGCGCTGAAGTTCGGTCACATCCGCCAGGCCGACACCGGCGTGCTCGACTACTTCTTTGAGCGCTATCTCGAGGACAACGCCCGCAATCCGATGCCTTTCCTCGAGTGGGTGGAGACCGTCTACGATCCCGACGAGCTGCGCCGGTCGTTCCGCGCCAAGGGCTGGGCGAACCGGCTCGTCGATACGGTCCTCAGGCGCGAGTAGCCGTGTCAGGCGGTGCCGCCGGCGTCGAGCATCTGCGCCTTGACCAGCCGCGAGTAGGGGCCGTCGCGGCTCATCATCTCGGCGTGCGTCCCGGTCTCGACGATGCGGCCGGCCTCCATCACGCAGATCAGGTCGGCGCTCATCACCGTCGACAGGCGGTGGGCGACGACGAGCGTCGTGCGCTCCTTGGTGAAGCGGGCGAGCGCCTCCTGCACCAGCCGCTCGGAGGTGCTGTCGAGCGCGCTCGTCGCCTCGTCGAGCAGCAGGATCGGCGCATTGCGCAGGATCGCGCGCGCGAGCGCCAGCCGCTGCCGCTGTCCGCCCGAAAGATTGAGTCCGCGGTCGCCGATTCGCGTCGCATATCCGTCGGGCTGCGCGGCGATGAACTCGTCCGCCGCCGCCGCCTCGGCCGCCGCCCGGATCTCGGCGTCGCTGGCATCGAGCCGGCCGAGCGCGATGTTGGCGCGGATGGTGTCGTCGAACAGCGTCACCTCCTGGCTGACGATGGCGACGTTGTCCCGCAGCGAGGCGAGGGAGACGGCGCGGATGTCCTGGCCGTCGATCAGGATCCTGCCCGCGGTCGGGTCGTAGAGGCGCGGCACGAGGTTGAGCACGGTCGACTTGCCCGCGCCCGAGCGGCCGACCAGCGCCACGGTTCGGCCGCCGGGCACGACGAGCGCGAATGACGCGAGGGCCTCGGTCTCGCCCGCCCCGGCGTAGGCGAAGCCGACGCCGTCGAAGGTGATCTCGCCCGCTCCGACCCGCAGCGGTCCGGCACCCGGCGTCTCGGCGATGCGCGGGGCCTCGTCGAGGATGCCGTAGATGCTGTCGACCGCCGCGAGGCCCTCCTGCACGCGACCGGAGAGATTGCCGATCGCCCGGATCGGCTGCGCCGCCATCAGCAGCGCGGTGATGAAGCCCATGAAGTCGCCGACCGTCGAGACACCGCTCGAGATCCGCCAATAGGCGAACGCGATCACGCCCGCCACCGCCACCCCGCCCAGGGCCTCGAGCATGGGATCCAGCCGGCCGCGCGCGCGCACGCTCTTCATCCTGAGCTCGAACACCTGCTCGAAGCTGTCGTTGACGCGCTTCGCCACGTATCGCTCGAGCCGGAAGGTCTTGATGAGGCGGATGCCCGAGAGCGTCTCGGACAGGAGCGCGGTCATGCCGCCGAGCTCGCTCTGCGTGCGCAAGGCGACGCGGCGCAGCTTGGAGCTGATCGCCACCACCGGCAGCGCGGCGATCGGATAGACGACGAGCACCACGAGCGACAGCATCGGGTCGAGGTAGATCATCGAGGCGACCAGCGCGACGATCGACAGCGTGTCGCGCACGGCGGTGTTGAGTGCCGCCATCGTCGCGAGGTTGATGAAGCCGACGTCATTGGTCAGCCGCGACATCAGCCGCCCCGGCGCCTCGCGGCCGAAGCGCGCGAGGTCGGCGTGGATCAGGTGCTCGAACGCGCGGCGCTGGATGTCGGTCGTCATCCGCGAGACGAGCCGGTTGGCGGCGATCGTCTGCAGGTAGAGCAGCAGCGAGCGCACCGCGGTGATGCCGACGATGGCGGCCAGCACCAGCGCCAGCACGTCGTTGCTGCCCTTGGTCAGCGTGTCGAACGACAGCTTGATGATCGCCGGATAGGCACCTGTCGCGGCGGCGAGCAGCGCCATCAGCACGAACGAGACCAGCACCTCGCGCCAGCGCGGCGCCACCCACTCGCGCAGGAACCGCTGCAGCAGCGGCAGCGACTCGCTGTCGAGCGCGAGCCGCGCCGGCCGCGCACGCGCCGGTGCGGCGGCGTCCTGCGGAGCCGGCGGCGCCTTCTGATCGCTGGGCATTTCCCTCGACATCGACGGATGGTCCGGTCTCAAGTGCGGAGGACCGCGGGCGTCCGGGTGCGACGACGCCGGCCCCGACGGGTATCGCGGCTCACGCCTCGGGCTCGAGCAGGCGGTGGAGATGGACGACGAAGTAGCGCATCTGGGCGTTGTCGACGGTGCGCTGGGCGGCCGCCTTCCAGGCCTTCGCCGCCTCGGCATAGTTCGGGTAGACGCCGACGATGTCGAGTGCGCCGAGATCCTTGAACTCGGTCCTGTCGAGCGCCGAGAGCTCGCCCCCGAACACCAGGTGAAGAAGCTGCCGGGGCTCTGCGTCGGTGCCGCTCATCGCGTGGGATCTCCGCTTCGGGTCGCTGCGGGTGACTTCCTGCACGAGCCGGCCGACCGAGGCAAGTCGCCAGAGGTGGTGGCCCGGCTGAGGATGCGGCGCGTGTGCGGCGCGGGGCAAGGCGCGGACGGCTCCGCCGCGGGCTCGAGCGTTCGGCCGGGGACGGGCTGCGCCGGAGCGGGATGGCCGGTCATACGGCGTTAGTGACGTTGCTTAAGGGGCGCGGAACGGCACTGTGGCATCCTTCACCCATGGCCGCGACCGAGACGGCCGCTCAGGGGTTCGATCACGAGGCGTCACGAGGGGCGCGGACCGGCGCAATGCCGTGCCGCGCCCTTTGCCGTCGTGCGACCGCGCCGGCCTCGGGAGGCTTCAGGCGAGGCCCGCGATCCGCGACAGCGCCATGTCCGCGACGAGCCCGAGGAACAGCGCGAGGCCGACGTCGCGGTTCGAGCGGAAGCGGCGCAGGCAGTTCGCCGCGTCCGCGGTGTCGAGCGTCGAGACCTGCCATGCGAGTTGCAGGGCGATCAGCCCGAGCGCCGGGTAGTAGACGAGGTGCGTGCCCGCCGTCGCGCCCGCGAGCGCCCACAGCACCACCGCGCCGGCATAGAGCCCGCCGACGTAGTCGACGGTACCGTCGCCGAACTTGAGCGCCGTCGACTTGAGGCC
>JAKAML010000183.1 GCA_021812845.1 Pseudomonadota bacterium | reverse complement strand
CCACGCCTCGGCCGGAGCCTGGGCCTTCGGCGGCAGCGCCTTGGCCTCCGAGACGACGTCGGCGAGGCGATTGTCCTTCAACGCCTGCTCCATGCGGGCGACGACGGCCTCGACGCTCTTGTCGCCGGGGGTGTGGGCGACCTTGCGCACGCGCACGACGGACTTCGCGCCGGCCCACAGCCGATCGACGACGCCGCCGTCGACGGGATCGCTCTCGGCGTCGAGGATGGCGCTGACGACCGGGCGGAACTCGCGCGTCAGATCGGCGGCGGTCGCGACGCCCTGGTCCTTGTGGCGCTCGAGCGCAGCGAGATCGATGCGGCCGCCCGACGCCTTCTTCACCTCGGCGAGCTCGGCCGCGTACTTCTGGCCGCGGTCGAGCACGCGCTTCAGGTTGGCGAGCTCGAGCGACAGCACGATGCGCTCGGCGTTGGCCTTGCGGTCGTCCTCGCTCTTGACGACGGCCTGGAGGTTCTGCTCGAGCGCGCTGAGCTTGGTCGCCACGGGGCTCACCGCCGCGGACACGTCGGTCGGCCGCGCGAGCGATTTCAGCTTCTGGTCGACGTCGGCCCTGAAGCCGTCGCGCGCGCTCCTGACGCCGCCGGTCTCGGCCTGCACGCCGCGCACCGTCTCGGCGAGGCGATCGCCGTCGGCCTTCATCGCCTCCATGCGGGTGCCGAGCCTGGTGGATTCGGCCTTGAGGGCCGAGACGTCACGGTCCATGCGCACGGTGCCGGACTTGGCGGCCTCGGCACCCTCGGCGATCACGGTCACACGGCTCTCGATCTGCTCGGCGACGCTCTTCCTGATGGCGCCGAGCTGGTTGTTCAGCGTCGTCTCGAGGTCGGCGACCTTGCCGGTGATGGCGGCGAGCTGCGGCACGCGCCCGGCTGCGGGATTGTTCTCGGCGGCGGCGGCCATGACGGCGAGTCGGTCCTCGAGCTTGGCGACGCGGCTCACCGCCTCGTCGGCGGGCGTCTGCCTCGCGAGCTTGTCGGCCAGCGCCTGGCTGTCGGCGGCAAGCTTTTCCTGGGCCGAGGCGGTCGCGGCGAGCCTGCCTGCGAGGTCGTCGAGTTTGGCGAGCTTCGCCTCGGCCGCGGCGAGCTTCTGGACGATCTCGGGCGCGGGCCCTGCGGGCTTGGCCAGGCCCCGCTCCAGCGCCGCGATGCGCTGGTCGACGACGGCGGTCGCGGACGACCCGCCGCCGATCGTGAGGCCGAGATCCCGCAAGTGCGGCGTCACCGCGTCGGCTCCGAGCAGGGCGAGGAAGCCGCCGGCCACGCCGGCGGCCATGTGGCTGAGGAAACCGCCGGCGCCCCCCGGGCGGCGCGGCGCGGCGGCCGTGGGCGGAACGGGGGAGGGGGAAGGGGAGGGGGAGGAGGAAGACGAAGAGGAGGTGGATGGGGAGGCGGTCGCGGCGGCAGCCTTGACGTCGCCCGGTTTCGGCGCGACGGCGGCGGGCTTCGTGTCGGCAGGTTTGGCGCCGGTGGCGGACGCGGACGCGGCACCGGCGGACGATGAGCCCGACTGGGCGCCCGACGGGGGGCCGGCCTGACCGGCCGACGGGGCAGTGGACGCCGCCGCTGCGGAGGCAGCCGCCGGCCGCGCGTCCCTGGTGTCGACCTCGGTCGCCTTCAGCTCGATGGTGGCGTAGGGCTTCTTGGGCTGCGCGGCGTCGCCGGCGCGGACGTCGTCCTTGCCCGGACCTTCCTTTTTGCCTGTCATGGGACGAGTAACCTCCGAACTTACGCGACCCGGCTCGGGATTCCCGGCCCATCGCGACCGAACCGTCACGACGAACCCTGCGGTGCGCCACGGCCGATCTGCCCGCATGGCGTCGCGGGCCCTCTCGACGGGGGGATGTGGCGGTAACCGGGACTAGCCAGCTCGCGGCGGAGTGTGCCGCCGGGCCGCGAGCAGAGCAAGCAAATCTTCGGTCGTCGGCCGCTCCGCGACCACGACTTCGTGCAGGCCGAGCGGGGCCAGCGCGGCGGCCACGCGAGGCGACATGCAACAGTGGTCGAGATCGCGCACCGCGGGTGCGAGGCCGGCGGCGGCGACCAGGGCCGCGTAGACCCCTGCGGTGCGCGGTGACATCAGCAGCACGGCGTCGATGCCGCCCCGGGCGAGGAGATCGGCCGTCGCCGGATCGAGGCCTGCGGCGGTGACGGAGCGATAGACCGTGATCTGGCGTACCGGGCAACCGGCGGCGGCGAGGGCCGGCGCGAGGTCGAACGCCAGGGTATCGCCGGCGAGGTAGGCCACGGGGCCGGATCCGCGTCGCCCCGGCGCGGCGACGAGCGGCACCAGATCGCGCGCCGTCCCGGCCCCGGTCGAGAGGTCGGCGAAGCCCATCCGCCGGGCCTCGGCCTCCGTGCCCGGACCGACCACGAACAACGGCAGGCGGCGCGCGGCATCGAGCGCGGGACTCGCCGCGAGCGCGCGCAGCGCGTTGCGGCTGGTGACGACCAGGGCCGTGGCTCCTGCCAGGGCATCGGCCTGCGGCGGCACGAGCGCGATCTCGAGCAGCGGATCCGTCACCGCCTCGCAACCGAGGGCGGCGAGGCGCGCGACGAGATCCCCGGCGTCCGACCGCGGCCGGGTGACCAGGACGCGCATGTCAGGCCGAGGCCCGGAAGAAATCGCGGCCGGCGATCGCCAACAGCTCCGCGGCCGCCCCATCGCCGATCGCCGCGGCGGCGTCGGGCGCACCGAGCCGCTCGATCAGGTGATGGACGCCGCCGTCCGGCGTCAGGATCTCGCCGCGAAAGCGCAGCCGGCCGCCTTCGAGCACCGCGAGGCCGGCGATGGGCGTCCGACACGAGCCCTCGAGCCGGGCGAGGAAGGCGCGCTCGGCGGTGACGCAGGTCTCAGTCAGGGCGTCGTTCAGGGACGCGATCAGCCGCCGGGTGGCGTCGTCGCCCGAGCGGATCTCGATGCCGATGGCGCCCTGCGCTACCGCCGGCAGCATCTCGGAGACCGGAACGCGGCGGGTGATGCGGTCGGCGTGGCCGAGCCGGTTGAGGCCGGCGCAGGCGAGAAAGGTCGCGTCGGCGACGCCGTCCTCGAGCTTGCGGAAGCGGGTCTGGACATTGCCGCGGAAGCCGACGACGTCGAGGTCGGGCCGGATGCGCTTGATCTGCGCCTGCCGGCGGAGCGACGACGTGCCGACCCGGGCGCCGCGGGGCATCGCGTCGAGCGCCGGATAGGTGAGGCTGACGAAGGCGTCGCGGACATCCTCGCGCGGCAGGGTGGCGGCAATCTCGAGGCCGTCGGGCAGCGCCGTCGGCATGTCCTTCATGGAGTGCACCGCAAGGTCGATCTCCCGCGCCAGCAGCGCTTCCTCGATCTCCTTGGTGAACAGGCCCTTGCCGCCGGCCTCGGCCAGCGGCCGATCGAGGATGGCGTCGCCGGTCGTCTTGATGATCCGGATCTCGAACGGACGCTCCGGCAGGCCTTGCGCGGCCATGAGGCGGCTCCGCGTCTCGTGCGCCTGGGCGAGGGCGAGCGGGGAGCCGCGCGTTCCGATGCGTATCGACGGTGCTTGCAACGCTGTCTCTCCGGGTGGTAGGCGGCGGGGCGGGACGAGTACGCGGAACCTCCGAGTGATCGCAGATCGCATGAACGAGATCGCATGAACGGCGACCTTCCGGCAAGCGCGGCGCGCGACCTCGTGGTGCTCGGCATCGAGACGAGCTGCGACGAGACGGCGGCGGCGGTCGTGCGGCGCGACGCATCGGGCCGCGGTACCGTGCTCGGCAACGTCGTCCGCTCGCAGTGGGACAGGCACCGGGCGTTCGGCGGCGTGGTGCCCGAGATCGCGGCCCGCGCCCACGTCGAGTGCCTCGACGAGCTGATCGCGGCGGCGATGGGCGCGGCCGGCCTCGGCTTCGGCGCGCTCGACGGTGTGGCGGCGACAGCGGGACCGGGGCTGGTCGGCGGCCTCATCGTCGGGCTCGTGACCGGCAAGGCGATCGCGCTCGCGCACAGGAAGCCGCTCATCGCCGTCAACCATCTCGAGGCGCACGCGCTGACGGTCGGGCTCACGGACGGGGTCGTGCCGCCGTACCTGCTGCTGCTGGTCTCGGGCGGGCACACCCAGACGCTGGTGGTGCACGGCGTCGGCCGCTACACGCGGATCGGGACCACGATCGACGACGCGCTCGGCGAGGCCTTCGACAAGACCGCCAAGCTGCTCGGGCTCGGCTTCCCGGGCGGCCCCGCGGTCGAGGCCATGGCGGCGAAGGGCACGGCGGGGCGCTTCGCGCTGCCGCGGCCAATGCTCGGACGCGCCGAGCCGCACTTCTCGTTCGCCGGACTCAAGACCGCGGTGCGCCATCAGGCGCTGGCGCTGCAGCCGCTCGCCGAGGCCGACGTCGCGGACCTGTGCAGGGACTTCGAGGCGGCGGTGGCGGCCAGCGTGCGCGACCGCGTCGCGCGCGCGCTCGACATCGCGGCGGCCGACGCGGCCGGCCCGGAGCAGGCGCCACTCGGCCGGCT
>JAKAML010000182.1 GCA_021812845.1 Pseudomonadota bacterium | reverse complement strand
TGTCGGTCTCGCCGCCCACGAGGCGCGTGCGGCGACCGACACCGTGGTCACGATCCGCGGCGACGTCGTGCCGTCGTGCGAGGTGGCCGGCCTCGCCACCAGCGCCGCGCTGGGCGACCTGACCGCCAGCGGCACGCTGACGCTCGGCTTTTCGACGACGTGCAACGCGCCGTTCGCCTATTCGCTCGCCTCGGCCAACGGCGGGCTGCGGCACAGCTCGGGATCTTCGGCGCCGCCGGGCTTCTCGGCGCTGGTGCCCTACGCGGTCCGCACCATCATCCCGACCGACGCCGGGACGATCGACCAGACCTGCGCGAGCACGGCCATCCTGTCGGGCGCGACGACCTGCGTCTTCACCGACTCGGGCTCGGGGATCGCCATCGGCACCGCGTCGGAGCTGCGCCTCGGCTGGAGCGGGGTGCCCGGCCTCGTCGGCGGCAGCTACTCCGACAGCCTGACCGTGGTCATCGGCATCCGCCCCTGAGACGTTGCTCACGGGCCTGTGCCGTCCCGGGACGGACGTCAACCCGACGTTAGGGAATTTTCGGCAAGACTGTCCTGTCTGCCGGGGAGATCCGCGCGCCGCCGCGTGCGCTCCCCGGTCGGACGTGAGGCGCGTCGCGTGCGTGGCCAGCCGGTGGAGCCGGTTCCTGGCGTGAGTTCTGTCCTGCTTCCAGTGGAGACTACCATGCGCAAGTACCACGTTTTCGCTACCGCATTCGCGTGCGGGTTTCTCGTCGCCGGCGCCGTCCTCGCCGCCGATACCTCGACCACCGTCGTCACCCTCTCCGGCACCGCACCCTCGACCTGCAACATCCCGACGGCCCCGTCGGCGCCCTCCGCCTCCAACATGACGCTCGCCGGCGGCGGCACCGCGGCCGCCAACACCGTCAACGTATCGAGCATCTTCGACGCCACCACCGGCGCGCTGACCGGGGGCAACATCACGCTCCGCTTCGGCAACGTGATCTGCAACTACAACGCCACGGTCGGCCTGCGCACCCTCAACGGCAACCTGACAGCGGCGGCCGGAACGATCGTCGGCGGCACGTTCCTCAACGACATCGACTATACGGCGCAGGCCACCTGGGGCGCGGCACCGGTCGCCACCCTCAATGCCACCGGCACGGCCGGCGCGACGACCAACGTCGTCTCGGGCGGCGCCAACGTCGCCGATCTCGACCTGACGATCACGGTGGCGCCGAGTGCGACGCCGGTGATCGGCGGCACCTACTCCGACACGCTGACGCTGCAGGTCGGCGCCGCGCTCTGATCGTCTCGCCGGCGCGGCCGCCAGGTCGCGCCGGCTCGTCGTCTCGTCGTTGTTCGCGTTCGCGTGTGTCGTTGCCGGTCGATGCAGACCGGATCACATTCGGGTGGGATCGCGACATGATGTCTCGACTGCATTCTCCGGCCGTCGGCCGTATCGGCGCGTCGATCCGCGCGCTGGCGCTCTGCGTCCTGGCCCTGGTGCCGGCGCGCGCCATGGCGATGAGCGTGACCCCGGTCGTCGTCGAGATGACGTCGGCGGGTGCCCAGAGCCGCGCCTCGCTGCAGGTGGTCAACAACGGCGCGGCGCCGCTGCCGGTCGAGATCGAGATCAGCCGCGTCGAGCTCGGCCCCAACGGCGAGCAGTCCCTGAAGCGCGCCGACGTCGACTTCCGCGTGTTCCCCGCCCAAGCCATGGTGCCCCCTGGCGCGACGCAGGTGTTCCGCGTCCAGTGGGCGGGCGAGCCGAACCTCGCCCAGTCGCAGAGCTATATCTTCTCGGTCAACCAGCTTCCGGTGAAGCTCAAGAAGCCGGTCTCGGGCGTCAGCATCGTTTTCAACTTCGCGACCATCGTCAATGTGGCGCCGGTCTCCGGCACCCGCGACCTGGCGCTGGTCTCGGCGGGCGTCGGGCGCGACGGGCAGGGTCGCAGCCGGCCGGCGATCGTGATCTCCAATCCGGGCAACGTCCATGCGCGGCTGTCCGACGCCGCCGTCACGCTGCAGAAGGGGAGCTGGTCGCGGACCATGCCACCCGACGAGATCCGGCAGGTGATCGGGGTCGGGCTGGTGCAGCCCAGGAAACAGCGAAGGTTCCTCATTCCGGTCGACCTGCCCCCTGGGGGCGGGCCGGTCACGGCGCGGATCGAATTTGCGAAAGCCGGCCCTTGAGGCCGGCTTTCGCCGTTTTCGTGGTGCGCCCGATGGAGCGGTCTCGACCGCTTCCGGGGGTGTCTTTCCAGTGGTGTCGTCGAACGAGGTAATCGTCCAGGTTGTGTTTCCGAAGCGTCCCTTGTGTCTCCGCGTCCCTCCAACGCGCGGTCTCCGAACGTGGGCTCGAAACGGCCAATGCTGGTCGCGGTCGTCCTGGCGATGTGCCTTGCCGGGAGCGCGGCCGTGCGTGGGGCCGATGCCAGGGCCGCCGAGGCGGCAGCGGGCGGCATGGAGGTCGTGGTTCCGCTGAAGGACGGCAGCTTCTACGTCGGGGACGTGCCCGTCCGCGTCGCCGCAGACCAATCGGTCGTCGTGCCGGTGCGGCCGTTCCTCGCCGCAGCAGCCAAGGTGCTGCGTCCGGAGACGGTCGCGCGGCTCAAGTCGGCGCTGGGCGATGCCGAAGCCGCATCGCCCGCGGCCTTCCACGCCGCGGGCGTCGACCTCGCGTTCGATCCGTTGAAGGTGGAGCTGGCGCTCAGTGCCGGCATCGACCAGCGCGCGCGCGGCGCCGTCAGCGTGCTCCCGTTCGCCGAGGAGGTCGCGAGCGAGAACGCCGCCCGTCCGGCGCTGGTCAGCGCCTACCTCAACATGCGGCTCGGCGCCGACTACGTCTGGCAGACGACCGCGGGCGAGCGCGGCCTCGACACGCCGCGCGTCGACCTCGAGGGCGCGACGCGGCTCGGCAAGGTGGTCGTGGAGGCGGAGGCGACGCTCGAGGGGCTGAGGCAGTCGGCACTGCGCGGCACGATCGACGACGATCCGCGCGTGGTCCGGCGCGGCACGCGCGCGGTCTACGACCTCGCGGCCGACGCGGTGCGTGTCAAGGCCGGGGACATCGACATGCTGCGAACGGGCTATCAGCGCGGGGCGGGTATCGTCGGCGTCTCGGTCGAGCGCGCCTACGGTGCGCTGCAGCCGGGCCGCAACATCCGCTCGACGGGCAAGCGGTCGTTCCGCATCGAGCGGCCGTCGAACGTCGCGGTCAAGATCGACGGCATCGTCTTCAAGCAGATCCGGCTCGAGGCCGGCGACTACGATCTCGCCGATCTGCCGCTGCGCGCCGGCGCCAACAACATCACGCTCGAGATCGAGGACGACGTCGGCGCGCGGCAGGTGCTGGAGTTCTCGTCGTTCTCCGGCATGGCGCTGCTCGCAAAGGGGATCGACGAGTGGGGGGTGGCGGCGGGACTGCGCTCGTCGATCCACGACCGCGAGCTCAGCTATGACGCGCGCGCGCCGCTGGCGAGCGCCTTCTACCGCTACGGGGTGAGCGAGGACCTGACGCTCGGCGGGCATGTGCAGGCCGACGACGCCGTCACCATGGCCGGGCTCGGCGCGGTGTGGGGCACGCCGCTGGGGCTCTTCGCGGTCGAAGGTGCGGCGAGCCTCCACGCCGACCTCGGGCCGGGCTATGCCGCGAGCGTGGACTACGAGCTTGCGAATGCCACCGACGGGCTCGGCTGGCGCCATTCCCTGCACCTCGGCGTCGAGCTCTGGAGCCGCGCTTTCGCCGCGGCGGGCGTCGAGTGGCCGGCGAACGAGCGCGTGCTCGAGCTCTCCGCGCACTATTCGCGCACGCTGCCGTTCGACATGACGGCCGGCCTCTCCGGCAGCTACGGATTCGCGCGTGGCGCCGGGCGCTCCGACATCACGAGCCTCGCCGCCAGCCTCCATCGCCAGCTCGGGGCCGATCTGTCGCTCGGCGTCGTGCTGACACACCAGAGCGGCGGCCTCCGCGACGAGGACGACGGCACGAGCGGGATCGTGCGCCTCGCCTGGCGGCCCGATCAGCGGTCGATCGTCGACGTCACGCACGAGACCGCCGGTCAGACGAGCCGGGTCCGCTACGGCCGCTACGGCGGCGAGGGTGTCGGGAGCTGGAACGTCGACGTGACGGTGGAGAACAGCGCCGCGGACGGTGAGCTCAACGCCGCCGGCGGCGCGCAGTACGTCGCCAACCGCGCCCGCGTCTCGGCGGCGCACCATGCCACGAGCGATGCGCTCTACGGTCTCAAAGGCGGCAGCTTCGACGGCACGATCCGCGACAGCCGCTCGTCGGTCCTGGTCGAGACGGCGGTCGCCTTCGCCGACGGCCGCGTGGCGATCGGCCGGCCGGTGACGAACAGCTTCGCGATCGTCGACACGCACGCGACGCTCGCCGGTCGCGAGGCGCAGGTCGGGCGGGGAGCGGGCCGCGTCGAGGCGCACTCGGACGGGTTCGGGCCGCTGCTCGTCGCCGACGTGAGCCCCTACACGCCGACCCGGCTCGCCTACGATGTCGCCGACCTCACGCCCGGCTTCACGGGC
>JAKAML010000181.1 GCA_021812845.1 Pseudomonadota bacterium | reverse complement strand
GCCTCGACTACGGCCTCGTGTTCGGCGGCTCGAAGACGGTGCTGCGCGGCCGCGTCCGCAACATCGACCGCCCGTCGGACGTCGCCGGCGTCTATGGCGCCGCCGGCGCCGGGCTCGCCGTCGGCCACGGCGCGCGCGCCATCGTGCTCAAGAACCAGAAGGGCGCGATCCTCGAATTGAGCGGCCGCCAGACCGGCCTGATGGCCAACGCCGACCTGAGCGGCCTCGCCATCACGCTGAAATAAGGGCAAGGCGCGGGCGTCTCAGATCTCCACCTGCGTGCCGATCTCGACCACTCGGTCGGTCGGGATGCCGAAATAGGTTGTCGCGTCCTCGGCGCTGTTGGCCATCGATATGAACAGCCCTTCCTGCCACATCGGCAGCCCCTTGCCGCGCACCGGCTTCAACGAGCGCCGCGACAGGAAGAACGACGTTCCGCCCATGTCGACGTTGAGATCCTTGCGCCGGCAATGATCGAGGATCTTCGGCACGCTCGGCGTCTCCATGAAGCCGTAGCGGGCGACGACCCGGGTGAACGTGTCGGAGATGCGCTCGACCTCCACCCGCTCGTGGCGTGGAACGCGCGGGACATCCTCGGTCTTGATGGCGAGGATGATGTTGCGCTCGTGCAGCACGCGGTTGTGCTTGAGGTTGTGCATGAGAGCCGTCGGGGCGACGTCGGGCGTCGAGGTCAGGAAAACGGCCGTCCCGGATACGCGGGCCGGCGGCTTCTGATCGAGCCTCCGCGTCAGCCAGTCGAGCTCGCCTCCGCTCTTCCGGGCATGGCGGACGACGATCTTCGCGCCCGCCACCCAGGTCAGCATTGCAATCATCAGGAAGCCCGCCAGCAGCAGCGGAACCCAGCCTCCGTCAGCGACCTTGAGCAGGTTCGCGGCGAAGAAGATCCATTCGATCGCGAGCAACGGCAGCAGCAGCGCCAGCGTCGCCCACAGGCTCCAGCCCCACAGCATCCTGATCACGAAGAACGCCAGCGTCGTCGTGATGATCATGGTCGCGGTCACCGCGATGCCGTAGGCCGTGGCCAGGTTGCTCGAGGACTTGAACAGGACAACGAGCAGGATCACGCCCGCGAGCAGCATCCAGTTGACGCGTGGCATGTAGATCTGCCCGCTCACCGCCTCCGACGTGTGGCGAATTCCGAGCCGCGGCAGCAGACCGAGCTGGATCGCCTGCCGCGTCAGCGAGTAGGCGCCGGTGATGACCGCCTGGCTCGCGATCACCGTCGCCGCGGTCGCGAGCAGCACCATCGGAAGCAGCGCCCACTGCGGATAGAGCTTGTAGAACGAGTTCTCGATATGGTGCGGGTCGGCGAGCACCAACGCGCCCTGCCCGAGATAGTTGAGCGCCAGCGCCGGGAACACGAGCGCGAACCAGGCTGCCTGGATCGGCCGCCGGCCGAAATGACCGAGGTCGGCATAGAGCGCCTCGGCACCGGTCACGGCGAGAAAGACGAGACCGAGCACGGTCAAGCCGACGAGGCCGTTCGCCAGCGCAAACCTCACCCCGTAATAGGGGTTCAACGCCGCAAACACCGTCGGATCGTCGGCAATGTGGACGAGCCCGCCCGCCGCCAGTGCCAGGAACCAGACGACCGTGATCGGGCCGAAGAAGCGGGCCACCGTCCCGGTGCCGCGCGACTGGATCCAGAACAGGCCGACCAGGATGACGATCGCCAACGGCACGACGGCCTTCGCAAAATCCGGATGGACGAGCTTCAGTCCTTCAACGGCCGAGACCACCGAGATCGCCGGCGTGATGATGGCGTCGCCGTAGAAGAAGGCGGCGCCTGCCATGCCGAGCAGCATGATCCTCGGCGCATGGGTTCCGGCGACGTGCTGGCTCAAGGCCATCAGGGCGAATGTGCCGCCTTCGCCGCGGTTGTCGGCGCGCAGCAGGATCCAGACGTACTTGAGGGTGACGACCAGGATCAGCGCCCACAGGATGAGCGACAGCACGCCGAGCACGATCTCGCGGTTGTCGATGCCCTGGTTGTGGGCCGCGACCACGGCCTCCCGGAAGGCATAGAGGGGGCTCGTCCCGATGTCGCCGTAGACCACGCCGACCGAGCCGAGCGCGAGGGCCAGGAAGCTCCCGTGGCCCGCGCCGGCTTGCGACGCGCCGTCGTCCCGACGGTGGGCCGCATCAGTGAGAGTCATGTTCGTCGCTCTCGGTGACGCTGCTGCGCAGCTACCTGGCGCGCGCAGTTACGCCTTTCTCTCGCCTCCGGAAAGGCGAATTTCTGCCGCAATATCGAATTCGAGGCCTTGACGGGCGCTTCGGCCGGAGCACGGCAGCTGCGACGGGCCGGCGTTTCCCGCGACCTCGAGACGCGATCTCGCGGTCTTGCGCCGATGCCGCATCGCCGGGCGCGTACTGTCGCGCCCTGGCATCAGTTTCCCTGATGATGCGGATCAAATAGTCATACTTTACCTTATGACCCTCAGCCGCTAGAGCCTGTGACGCAGGATTTCTCGAGACAGCTCCGAGATACGAGAGAGAGGCGACATGAACGAGATTGCGAAGTGCCCGATGCACGGCGTCACCGCCAACGTGACGTTCGCCCGGCGGTCGAACAAGGACTGGTGGCCGAACCAGCTCAACCTCAAAATCCTGCATCAGAACGGCCCCGCCGGTAACCCGATGGGCGGCGCCTTCGACTATGCCGCGGCCTTCAAGTCGCTCGATCTCGCGGCGGTGAAGAAGGATCTCACGGCGCTGATGACCGACAGCCAGGACTGGTGGCCGGCCGACTACGGCCACTACGGCGGCCTCTTCATCCGCATGGCCTGGCACGCCGCCGGCACCTACCGCACCGCCGACGGCCGCGGCGGCGCCGGCACCGGCAACCAGCGCTTCGCGCCGCTCAACAGCTGGCCCGACAACGGCAACCTCGACAAGGCGCGACGCCTGCTGTGGCCGATCAAGAAGAAGTACGGCAACAAGCTGTCGTGGGCCGATCTCTACATCCTCGCAGGCAACGTCGCGATCGAATCGATGGGCGGCAGGACGTTCGGCTTCGGCGGCGGCCGCGAGGACATCTGGGAGCCGGAGGAGGACATCTACTGGGGTGCCGAGGCCGAGTGGCTCGCCACCAGCGACAAGCCGGGGAGCCGCTACAGCGGCGACCGCGAGCTCGCCAACCCGCTCGCCGCCGTGCAGATGGGCCTCATCTACGTCAACCCCGAGGGCCCCAACGGCAAGCCCGATCCCCTGGCCTCCGCCCGCGACGTGCGCGAGACCTTCGCGCGCATGGCGATGAACGACTACGAGACGGTCGCGCTCACCGCCGGCGGCCACACCTTCGGCAAGTGCCACGGCGCCGCGCCCGCCTCGCACTGCGGTCCCGCACCCGAGGCCGCCGACATCGCCGCGCAGGGCTTCGGCTGGCTCTCGTCCCACAAGAGCGGCAAGGGCGGAGACAGCATCACGTCGGGCCTCGAGGGCTCCTGGACCACCAACCCGACCCGCTGGGACATGGGCTATTTCGACGTCCTGTTCGGCAACGAGTGGGAGCTCGTCAAGAGCCCCGCCGGAGCGTGGCAGTGGACGCCGAAGACCGAGACCGCCGACAACATGGCGCCAGCCTCGCACGACGCCTCGAAGAAGGTGCCGATCATCATGACCGACGCCGACATGGCGATGCGCATGGATCCGGCCTACGAGAAGATCTCGCGCCACTTCCACAAGAACCCGGCCGAGTTCGCCGACGCCTTCGCCCGCGCCTGGTTCAAGCTCACCCACCGCGACATGGGCCCGAAGGCGCGCTACCTCGGACCCGAGGTGCCGAAGGAGGAGCTGATCTGGCAGGATCCGATCCCGGTCGTCGATCACCCGCTCGTCGACGCCAAGGACGTCGCCGACCTCAAGGCGAATATCCTCGCCTCGGGCCTTGCGGCCGCCGATCTCGTGTTCACGGCGTGGGCCTCGGCCTCGACGTTCCGCGGCTCCGACTGCCGCGGCGGCGCCAACGGCGCGCGCATCCGTCTCGCGCCGCAGAAGGACTGGCAGGCCAACGAGCCGGCCCGCAGCGGCAAGGTGATCTCGAAGCTCGAGGAGATCCAGAAGGCGTTCAACGCCTCGGCCGCGGGCGGCAAGAAGGTGTCAGTCGCGGATCTGATCGTGCTCGCCGGCACCGCCGCCGTCGAGCAGGCGGCGAAGGCCGCCGGCCACGCGGTCACGGTGCCGTTCGCGCCCGGCCGCATGGACGCCACGGCCGAAGCGACCGACGCCGCCTCCTTCGAGCCGCTGGAGCCCGAGGCCGACGGCTTCCGCAACTTCCAGAAGACGCAGTACGCGGTCCCGGCCGAGGAGATGCTGATCGACAAGGCACAGCTCTTGAAGCTCACCGCGCCCGAGATGACGGTGCTCGTCGGCGGCCTGCGCGTGCTCGGCGCCAATCACGGCGGCAGCACGCACGGCGTCCTCACCAAGGACGTCGGCAAGCTGACCAACGACTTCTTCGTCAACCTGCTCGACATGGGAACGGCCTGGAAGGCGGCGTCC
>JAKAML010000180.1 GCA_021812845.1 Pseudomonadota bacterium | reverse complement strand
CTGCTTGTGCAGCGCCAGCGCCGTGTTGAGCGCGGTCTGCCCGCCCATGGTCGGCAACAGCGCGTCGGGCCGCTCCACGGCGATGATCTTGGCCACGATCTCGGGCGTGATCGGCTCGACGTAGGTCGCGTCCGCAAGCTCGGGGTCGGTCATGATGGTCGCGGGATTGGAGTTGACCAGGATGATCCTGAACCCCTCCTCGCGCAGCGCCTTGCAGGCCTGCGTGCCCGAGTAGTCGAACTCGCACGCCTGCCCGATCACGATGGGGCCGGCGCCGATGATGAGGATCGATTTGATGTCTGTGCGTTTTGGCATGGCAAGCCGGTCTGTTAGACGAACTGGCCCGCGATAGCTAGAGCGAGGTTGCGACGCAACACACGATATTTCTCGCCGGCCCTGCCCGCGGGCCGCGATGCCCCCTGCTATGGTTCCGCGCCTTCCCGGTTCGCTCCGGCATCCGAGGCTCGACAGGCGTGTCCGGTGTCGCCGCTGCGACACGCCGCCGCTCGACATCCGACCCGTGCCACCGGCGGAGCTCGTCGGACGGCCTCACGTTCGCGTTCGCACCTTGCCGAGGTTTGGGCATCATGTCGGTGAAGACCCCTTGGGCCATCCTGTTCTGCCGCTTCCAGGACGCAACGCGCACGCACCTTCCGATCAAGGCTTTCCACGACCTTTTCACGATTTCCGGCCGCGGCAGGCAGAACATCGTGGACTACTTCCACGACAACTCCCACGGCCACCTCGACCTCGACAACAATACCCTGTTCGGCTGGATCGACTTGCCGATGAGGTCGGTCGACTACACCGGGAGCGGCGCCAACTTCCAGGGTCGGGTCGACTTCGTAAGCAGGGTTCGGCAGGCCGCACGAGCCGCCGGCGTGCCGCTCCAGGACTACTACAACGTCTATATTTCCACCGATCCTGCCGTCGATACCTATGGCCTGACGACCGGGGTCGTCATGACCCTGCGCGGCTCCGATACCTCACCGACCATCATCGCCCATGAGATGGGCCATGGTTTCGGCCTCGCCCACTCTCGGGCCGAGGGCGTCGCGGGTGACTACGCCGACCAGCACGACATCATGAGCGCCTGGTCGGGACCGCTCGGCCCGGTCCATACGTTTCGGCATCCCTCGATACAGCCCGCTGGCCCCGGCCAATCGGTCGCCGGTCCGGCGCTGAGCGCCGCCAACATGCTGGCCAAGGGCTGGTTCGACCTGCCCCGGCTGCTCGAGATCGAGGATTGCGGCTTCCGGGATCGCATCGTGCTGAGACCGCATTTGCGGACCGACCTGCCGGGATGGCTCGCCGTCCGTATCGCCCGCCGCTACATCATCGAGTTCCGCGTCGACGAGGGCTGGGATGCCGGCATACCGCAAGCCTGCGTCCGCGTTCTGACGATCGAGGGCGGGGCGTCCCGCGTCGCATCGCCCGCGCCCGGCAGCTACACACTTCTCGCTGGCGCCGCTTTTGCGCCGGATCGCACCTCGACCTATCCGCACCTGATCCGGGTCGCCGTCGCATCGATCGACGCCGCCGCACGGGAGGCCCGGATCGACGTCAGTCTCGATTGCGTCGACCCGCCCCGACCCGACTTGCCTCCCCTTCCATTCCCGACCCCGGTGCTGCCCCACGACGTGCCACTGCGCTGGCCCAGGGTCGAGCCGTCATGGCCCACGCCCTACCCATGGGAGCTGGCCAACCTCCAGGCCGGCTGCGACGAGGTGATCGCAGCAGCGGACACGGCCGACGACGTCGTCCGCCGCGCCCGGGAGCGCATGGCCTGGCAGCGCGTTCGAGACGCAGCAGACGCCGCGCTCGCGAAGCTCGACGCGAGTTGCACGCCGCCCGAGCCCCGGAAGCGGGAGCAGGAGTAGGTGCGTCACCGCTGACGCCGGGACGCACGCGGCCGGCACGCCCCGCCCGCTACTTCACCGGCGGCGGCTCGATCTTGAGGTCCTTGGGATAGCTGTATACGGCCTTGAAGATCGGCCGGTCGATCTTCTCGGGCCGGGCGAAGATCGAGCGCGCCGGAAGGCCGGTCGCGGGATCGACGTAGACGATCCGCACCGCCTCGTTCTTCGGCTTCTTGGCGGCGTCGGGGCTCAGGTCGACCGGACCGGTCTCTCCCCCCTGGTAGGCGGTGAGTTCGCTGCCCTCGACGGTCAGCTTGCCGAGGCACTCCCAGCGGCCGACGCTCTCCGGCCGCTCGGAGACGGTCTGCTGCACCTGCTCGACGAGGTCGCGGGTGATCTCGTCGGAGACCGGCGTCCAGCCCGCGCCCTGGTTGCTCCATGCCTTGGAGCCGACGAGGATGGTCTCGACCGGCTTCGGATCGAGCACCATGGTCACCACCTGCCGCATCCGGTCCGGCAACACGTAGTCGACGGTCATCTTCACCGGGCCCTGCTCGGCGATCATGAATACGTCCATCCGGAACGCGCCCGATTTCCGCTGGTTCTCGAGCGCGAGCCCCATCTCCTTGCTGCACTGGCTCGCCTGCGCCGCCTGCGCCCGCGCCTCGGACGGGGCGCCGCACAGCGCCACGACCGGGAGCACCAGTGCCGCCGCGGCGGCGAACGTCGATCTCGACATGACTACCTCACGCTTCGATTGCGCCGGCGCGACGGGACGCCCGGCCTACTTCGGCTCGCCGATCGGCGCCTCGATCCTGACGTCGTCGGGATAGGTGAACACGCCCTTGAACACGGTCGCCGATCCGGCCGCGGTATCGCTGACGACGTTCAGCACCGGCAGCCCGCTCGCCGGATCGACGTAGACGGTCCGCGCCAGCGACTGCACGGTCGCCGCCGGCTGCGCGCCGGGACCGCGGTCGGGAGCCGCCGCCGCCCCGTCCGGCGCCCGCTGGCCGGCACGGTAGGCGAGGTAGCTCTTGCCTTCGAACGCGACCGTGCCGAGGCATTCGAACGGACCGCCCTGGTTGATCGGATCGACCAGCGCCTCGCGCATGTGGGCCGTGACCGACTGCGCGAACTGGGGTTGCAGCTCCTCCCAGCCTCCGCCCATCGTGCCCCAGGCCCAGCGCCCGATGGCGATGGTCTCGATCGGCTCGGGATGGCTCGGGTGGCGCACCGTCTGGTGCATCCGGTCGGGCGGCTGGTAGTCGACCTGCAACGAGACGAGGCCCTGTGGCGTCTGATCCAGCGCCGTCATCCGGAACGCCTTGGACTTGCGCTGCTTCTCGAAGGCGGCCTTAACCTCCGCCGCGCAGTCGGCGGCCTTGACCGGTCCGGCGAGCGCGAGGCCCGCCGCCACCAACCCAAGTCCCACGGCCGCACAAACCTTGCACATGCCTCGTCGCTCCCTTGCCGATCCGCCGTGCTTATAGCCGCCTCGGCCGGCTTTTCACGGTTAAAGTTCGGTCACATGGGCGGATCGGATCAGTTCTTGGTGATCGGCGCGGCCCGCGACGGAGCGTTTCTGAACGCTGCGCACGGATCCTCGCGGGCGGCGCGCGGCGTAAAGACGATGCTGTCGGCGGCGGGCTTGCCGTCCGGTCCGCGCGGAACGTAGGCCTCGGGATCGGTCTTGCCGTCCTCGACCTCGACCAGCATGGTCGCCGCAACCCTTAAGCCCGGCGCGCGCAGCCGCAGATACCATGGCACGCCGCGGTCGCTGCGGACGTGGCCATTGCCCGCGAACACCGTCACCGCTCCGTGCCTCTCGTTCGCCTGCAGCGCGACGTCGGCCAGAGTTGCGTCCCGAAGCCGCTGCGCGAACGCCATGCCGCCGAACGCCGTCTTCGGCATCGCGCCGCAGTGGCTCGCTTCGAGCTCGGTGAGCGAGGCCTCGTGAAGCGATGGATCGAGTGGCGTGTCGAGCCCGAGCCGCTGCCGCTCCTCCGCCGCGAGCGCTCCCCGCCCTTCCTTCGCCGCCTTGCGGATCAGCTCCTTCGGCGGATCGCCGGCGTAGATCGGCAGACCCGCAGCGATCACCGCCTCGAGCAGCGGCATGTAGTCGTACTTCGCCCAGCCGCTCTTGTCCCATTCGACCGCCCCCAGGAGCGCGTCGAGCGTGCGCTTCCCCTTCGGCAGTGCCATGAAGGCGTCGATCGCCGGCTGCTGGTCGGCGCGGAGCTGCTCGAACACGACGGCGCCCCCACCCGCCGCGAGCCCGGCGGCCCGCAGCGCGTGATGGTCCCTATTGTCGTGCACCTCGCCGACGAGCCGGATCCCCGGCGCGGCCATCGCGGCCCCGAGCACGGCCGGAGCCTCCGCCGTGGCGGCGCCACCACGGAGGCTCTCCGTGACGGCCAAGGCCCGACCCTGCAGCGGATGGCGCGGCTCCGCCGGCGCGACCGCCGCCGGCACCAGCCACAGCAGCGAAAGTGCCGGCAGCGCCACACGGCGGCGGCGCGACGCTTCAGGCAAGTCCGAGCCCCCCGATCGACAGCGCGAGCGCGGGCAGCAGATGCGGCGTCAGGTGCTCCGAAGGTGCGTGCATCGTGACCGTCGCATACCCCTCTGCCGTCGGCCCGAGATGCACCGTCGTCTCCAGCGTGT
>JAKAML010000179.1 GCA_021812845.1 Pseudomonadota bacterium | reverse complement strand
CCATCACGGCGCCGGGCTTCATCCTGGTCTCGAGATCGGCGAACAGCTTCTGCTTGACGTCGAGCCGCTCGACGATGGCCTCGATGACGATGTCGGCGCCGGCGACGCCGCGGCCCTCGGGATCGGCGATCAGCCGCGTCCTGGCGGCATCGCGCTGCGCCTTGGTCTTGAACTTTCGCGCGAACAGCTTCGACTGCGCCTTGATGCCCTTCTCGAGCTGCTCCTTGGAGATGTCCTGCAAGGTCACCTCCATGCCGGCGGCCACGCAGACGCCGGCGATGTCGGCGCCCATGGTGCCGGCACCGACGACGTGCACCCGTGTCGGCCGCCAGCCGAGGCCCTTGGGCGCCTGCGCCTTCAACTGCTCCGAGAGGCGGAACACTCGGCGCAGGTTGCGCGAGGTCTCCGACACCATCAGCGGCGCGAAGGCGCGGGTCTCGTTGGCCTTCATGGCTTCGAGATCGCCGCCGTGCGCCTCGAACAGGTCGATCAGCCGGAACGGAGCCGGATAGTGCTCCTCGCGCGCCTTCTTCTTCGTCTCGTCGCGCATCTTGCCGGCCAGGAACGAGCGCGCCGGCCAGCGCCCGAGCAGCGCCTTGGACGCCGGCGCGGTCTTCGACTTCCTGTTCTGCAGCACCGCCTTGCGCGCCGCCCAGCGCAGCGCACCGGGGCTCGCGACGAGCTCGTCTATCAGCCCCATGGCGCGCGCCGCCGAGGCGCGGATCATGCTGCCCGTGAGCATCGCCTGCATGGCCGCGACCGGCCCCGCCTGGCGGATCGAGCGCGCGGTGCCGTTGAAGCCCGGGAAGATGCCGAGCTTGACCTCGGGGAAACCGACGCGGGTCGCGTCGTCGCGGGTCGCGATGCGGTAGTGGCAGGCGAGCGCGAGCTCGAGCCCGCCGCCGACGCAGACGCCGTGCCACGCCGCGACCACCGGAACCGGCAGCCGCTCGATGCGGTCGAGCATGGCGTTGACCGGCCGGATGCCGTCGATCACCTGCTGCTCGGTCTCGAGCAGCTCGAACTCGCGGATGTCGGCGCCGACGATGAAGCCCTTCTCCTTGCCGCCCATCAGCACGAGGCCGCGGATCTTCTTGTCGCGCGCCCCGGCCTCGACGTGGGCGACGATCGCCATCAGCTCCTCGAGCGGACGGCGGCCGAGCGAGTTGGCGCTCTCGCCCTCGCGGTCGAAGATGGCCCAGGCGATCTTCTCGCGGTCGACGCTGAAGCGCCAGTCCTTGAGGTCGAGGGCCGCCGCGTCGCGGTCGGGGCCCCTGGTGGTCACGGTCTCGATGTCGGTCATGATGTGCCTCGCTACGCTCCGGGGGGAGTGCCTCTCAGGGGTTTCGAGCTATTCCGCCGCCGCACTGCCGGCGGCGCGGGAGTTGTGGCCGACCGGCATCCGGTTCGGCTTGACCTCGGCGGGATCGAAGTGATCGACCGCGATCACCCGCGCCACGAGCTTCTCGACCTCGCGCAGGAGCTGGCCCTCGCTCTCGGTCAGGACGCCCTTCGCGACCGCGTCCGCGAACCAGTCGATGCCGTGGTAGCGGCGGATCGTGCCGGCGCGGATCGCCCGCTCGAGCTTCTTCTCGGCCTCCTCCGAGGCGATCACCTTGGCGAGCGTCACCTCGAGCAGGCCGGTCGGGTCGTTGACGTCCTTGGAGACGTGGATGTGCCGCGTCAGCCGGTCGCGCACCTCGCCCGGCTCGCAGGCGAGGCGGACGACCTGCGTCGCGAGGCGGTCGGACGCCGGCTTGTAGTGGCGGCCGAACGGGAACACGAGCGCCTTGAGCAGGAGGCGCGCCGGCAGCGAAGGGAAGTTGTCGATGACGCCGGCGAGGGCCTCCTGGAAGCGGTAGAGCCCATTCCTGGCGCAGAGCTCGACGATCAGGCGGTCGCCGGCCGGCTTGCCGTCGTCCTCGTAGCGCTTCAGCACGCAGGCCAGGAAATAGAGCTCCGACAGGGCGTCGGCCATGCGCCCGGTGAGGCGCTGCCTGGTCTTCAGCCCGCCGCCGAGCGTCGCCACCGTCAGATCCGCGACCAGCGCGAAGTTGCGGCTCTGGCGCCAGAGCTGGCGATACCATTCCGCCGTGCCGTAGGCGTTTTCCGGCACGTCGCCGAACAGGCCGCCGGTGACGTTGTGGAACAGCGCGCCCGACACGTTCGACAGCGAGAACGCGATGTGGCCGCCGAAAGCCGTCTCGAAGTCCGCGAGGCCGCGCCGCGCATCCGGGTTCTGCGCCGCCTGCACCTCCTTGTAGAGGAAGGGGTGCGAGCGCAGCGCGCCCTGGGCGAAGGTGATGAGGGTGCGCGTCAGGATGTTGGCGCCCTCGACGGTGATGCCGACCGGAACCATCTGGTAGGCCGACTGCAGGTAGTTGGTCGGGCCGTCGCAGATGGCGCGGCCGCCGTGGATGTCCATGGCGTCGTTGACCGAGCGGCGCATCCGCTCGGTGGTCTGGTACTTCATGATCGCGGAGATCACCGACGGCTTCTCGCCGCGCGCCACCATGGCCGCGGTCGCGGCCCGCGCCGCCTCGTTCGAATAGGCGGTCTCGACCATGCGGCCGAGCGGCTCCTCGATGCCTTCCATGCGGCCGACCGAGATGCCGAACTGCTTCCTGATGCGTCCGTAGGCGGTGGTTACGCGGAGCATCGCCTTGGCGCCCGCCGTGCCCGACGAGGGCAGCGATATGGCGCGGCCGGCGGCGAGGCACTCCATCAGCATCCGCCAGCCCTGGCCGACCATTCTCTCGCCGCCGATGATCCAGTCCATCGGGATGAAGACGTCGCGGCCCCAGTTCGGACCGTTCGGGAACGCGCTGCCCGACGGCAGGTGGCGGCGGCCGATATTGACGCCGGGATGGTCGGCGGGGATCAGCGCCACCGTGATGCCGACGTCGTCGCCCTTGCCGAGGATGTTCTCCGGGTCGAACAGACGGAAAGCGAGGCCGACCAGCGTCGCCACCGGGCCGAGCGTGATGTAGCGCTTGTCCCACGACAGGCGGATGCCGACCGTCTCGCGGCCCTTCCACTGGCCGCGCGTGACATAGCCGATGTCGCGCATGGTCGCCGCGTCCGAGCCCGAGGTGGGGCCGGTCAGCGAGAAGCACGGCACCTCCTCGCCCCTGGCGAGCCGCGGCAGGTAGTGGTGCTTCTGCTCGTCGGTGCCGTATTTCTCGATCAGTTCGCCCGGGCCGAGCGAGTTCGGCACCATGACGATCGTCGACACGTCCGGCGAGCGCGACGCGATCTTGCCGAGGATCAGCGACTGGGCCTGGGCCGAGAAGCCGAGGCCCCCGTGCTCCCTCGAGATCAGCATTCCGAGGAACCCGTGCCGCTTCACGAACGTCCAGATCTCGTCCGGGATCTCCTTCTCGTTGAAGCGGATGTGCCAGTCGTCGATCATGCGGCACAACTCTTCGGTCGGCCCGTCGAGGAACGCCTGCTCCTCGCGCGTCAGCACGATCGGCGGCACCGACTTGAGCTTGGCCCAGTCGGGCTTGCCGGAGAACAGCTCGGCATCGAAGCCGACCGTTCCGGCGTCGAGCGCCTGCTGCTCGGTATCGGACACCTTGGGCAGGATGCCCTTGACGAGATGGAACGCCGGCTCGATCACCAGACTGCGACGCAGCGCCGGGATCGACAGCGCGACCAGGATCGCGACCGGCACCCAGGCCACCGCCGCAAGGAGGCTCCATCCGGTCTGAGCCTCGCCGATCTGCACGAGACCCGACTGCCACAGGAGCGTCGCGACCGCCGTGGCTGCCGCCCACAGCCACATCGGCGCCTCGCGCATGGCGAGCAGCATCGCGCCCGCCACCACCAAAAGTACGAAGATCAAGCTGGCCATCTGGTCCGCCTCCGATTGCCTCTCGCGCCTTGCCTCTGCCCGAGCCCGCGACCGCGCCCTTGAACCGAGCCCGCCGCCGCGGGTCATGGATCGACACGCGGCCGCCGTGAGCCGCACGTGCGGGTTTCCTGCACGCGAGCCGCCCGCACGCGACCGACCCGAATGCCCGCGACCCGAACGCATTCACGCCGCTCACGCCGTCGCACCTGCGTCGCGACGACGCGCTGAGTATCCCATGTTGACGTTTACGTCAACGTAAACTTTTCAGGCGCGCCGGCGGCGGGTTCGCAGCAGGCTTCGAGCTTGAAATCCGTGGTGCGCGATCCGCGCCTGTCGTCTCGTCGCGCCGGCCCTCGTGTGGTGCCTCGCAATTGCCGACCGACAATCGCAGCGGGTTCTCTGTCGGCAATTGCGAGGCGAGCACCACACCAAGATCATAGTATTGCTAGTGTCCCTCATGCACCGCAAACACCGTGAGGGGTCGCTGCAAACGGGTCGGTATTCGCGGTGCGGGACACTAAGTCGGCGATCCCGGCGTGGGCCGGGCCTTCGCCTGCGACACTATATCCCTTTTCCGGGGTCTGCCACTTCCTCGCGGCGTGCCCCGGCAGGCACGCGGTCCGCGGCAGGGTCGCGCGCGGGTTGCATCTCCCTGCCATCGGTCAGCGCCTCACTGCCGCGCGGCGTCGCGCTGCGGCGCCGGCGGCGACCGT
>JAKAML010000178.1:918-4569 GCA_021812845.1 Pseudomonadota bacterium | reverse complement strand
TTCCGATCTCTACGGCACCGGCGCCATTTTCGGCTGTCCCTCGGGCGACCAGCGCGACCTCGACTTCGCGCGGAAGTACGGGCTCCAGTTCCAGCCGGTGATCCTGCCGGCGGGAACCGACCCGGCGACGTTCCAGATCAGGGACAAGGCCGTCGACGGCGACGGCACGATGATCAACTCCTACGAGCTCGACGGGCTCTCCCCCAAGGCGGCGTTCGAGAAGGTCGCGCGCCGGCTCGAAGCGGAGACGCTCGGCAAGGCGGCGGTCGGCGAGCGGCGTGTCAACTACCGGCTCCGGGACTGGGGCATCTCGCGCCAGCGCTACTGGGGCTGCCCGATCCCGGTCGTCCACTGCCGGGACTGCGGCGTCGTGCCGGTGCCGGTCAAGGATCTTCCCGTGCGGCTTCCCGACGACGCCACCTTCGACAAGCCCGGCAACCCGCTCGATCGCCACCCGACGTGGAGGCACGTCGACTGCCCGTCCTGCGGCAAGGCGGCGGTGCGCGAGACCGACACGATGGACACCTTCGTCGATTCGTCCTGGTACTACGCGCGCTTCACCGCGCCCGACGCCAAGACGCCCGTGGACCCCAAGGCCGCGGCCTACTGGCTACCGGTCGACCAGTACATCGGCGGCATCGAGCACGCGATCCTGCACCTCCTCTACTCGCGGTTCTTCTACCGGGCGATGAGCGACGCCGGCCACGGCAGCTCGAACCTGCGCGAGCCGTTCGGCGCGCTGTTCACACAGGGCATGGTGACCCACGAGACCTACAAGTCCGAGGGCGGCGCCTGGCTGCTGCCGACGGAGATCCGGCTCGACGGCGACGGAGACGCCCGCCGCGCGACCGAGATCGCCAGCGGCCGGCCGGCCACCATCGGCGCGATCGAGAAGATGTCGAAATCGAAGAAGAACCTGGTCGATCCCGACGACATCATCGCCCACTGGGGCGCGGACTGCGCGCGCTGGTTCATGCTGTCCGACAGCCCGCCCGAGCGCGACGTGATCTGGACCGAGGCCGGCGTGCAGGGCGCGGGACGCTTCATCCAGCGCGTGTGGCGGCTCGTCGACGAGATCGCAGGTCGCCGGCCGGCGCCCGCCGCAGACGCACCAGCGGCCGCCAGCCTATCGGTGGCGGCCACGGAGCTCAGGCGGGCCGCCCACAAGGCGCTCGACGCCGTCGGCCGCCACGTCGAGGCGCTGCGGTTCAACGTCGCCGTGGCCCAGATCTACGAGCTGACGAACGCGATCCAGGCGGCGCTGGCCAAGTCGTCCGAAGATCTCGACCAGTCCTTGCGCGAGGCGGCGGAGTTGCTGGTGCTGATGCTCGGCCCGATGATGCCGCATTTGGCTGAAGAATGCTGGGCGCGGCTCGGCTACAACACCCTGGTCGCCAATACGCCCTGGCCCGCGGCCGACCCGGCGTTGCTCGTTGACGATGAGATTGTCATTGCCGTACAGGTCAATGGCAAGCGGCGGGACGAACTCAGGATCGCCCGCACCGCAGCCCAGGGCGAGGTCGAGGCGGCGGTGCTACGGCTCGACGCCGTGGTGCGGGCGCTCGAAGGCCGGCCGGTCAGGAAAGTGATCGTCGTCCCGCAGAGGATCGTGAATGTCGTCGTCTAGGTGGCGTGAAGATCGGAGCGACCGCGGCGTGACCCGCCGCTCGATCCTGCGCGCCTTCGTGACGACGATTGCCGCCGGGCCGGCGCTCGCCGCCTGCGGCGCGGGCGGCTTCCGTCCGCTGCACGGCTCGGCCGAATTCGGCGGCAGCGCCGTCGATGCCAAGCTCGCCCAGCTCGACATCGCGCCGATGCCCGGCCGTGTCGGCCAGCGGATCCGCAACGAGCTGTTGTTCCAGACCAACGGCGGAACGGCTCCGGCCGCCCCGACCCACCGGCTCGAGGTGGTGCTGACCGAGAGCGTGTCGGCGACCCTGGTGCAGGCCACCGGCGACGCCACGGGCAGCGTCTACAATCTCGACGCCAGCTTCCGGCTGATCCGCGCCTCCGACAAGATCGTCGTGCTGCAGGGCAAGAGCTACGGCCGCGCCGGCTTCGAGCGGTTCCGGTCGATCTTTGCCAACGTCCGCGCCCGCGAGGAGGCCGAGAACCGCGCCGCCTCGACCGTGGGCCAGGAGCTCAAGTCGCGGCTTTCCGCCTATCTCGCCACGACGGCCTGACGCCTCCGAACGTCGCCGCCGACCACCTGACGCGGGAGCACCATGGTCGCGGTCAAGGCACATCAGGCGGCCGCCTTCCTGAAGGCCCCCGATCCGAAGCTCTCCGCCTTCCTGTTCTTCGGCTCCGACGCCGGTCTCGTCGCCGAGCGCGCGCACGCACTCGCGAAGCTCGTCGCCGCGCGCGAGACGCCGGAGGGCGAGATCCTGCGCTTCGACGACGCCGACCTCGAAAGCGATCCCGACCGGCTCGCGATCGAGCTCGAGACACTGCCGATGTTCGGCGGCCGCAAGGTGATCCGCGCCACGACCGGCCGGCGGCTGAACGCCAACCTTCTGAAACCGCTGGTGCAGGGCGGTCGGCTCGCGGCGACGCTGATCGTCGAGGGCGGCAACCTGAAGCCCGACGAGGCGCTCCGCGCGCTGTTCGAGAAGTCGGAGCACGCGGCGGCGATCGCCTGCTACGCCGACGAGGCGGCCGACCTGGAAACGCTGGTGCGCGAGGTGCTGAAGGCGCACGGGCTCGCTATCGCCGCGGACGCGCGCGAGGTGCTGCTCGGCCGGCTCGGCGCCGACCGCGCCCTGTCGCGCAACGAGATCGAGAAGCTCGCACTCTACGCCTCTGGAAAGACCGAGATCGAGATCGGCGACGTCGAGGCGGTGGTCGGCGACGCGGCGGAGATGACGCTCGACCGCATTCCGGCGGCGACAGCGGCGGGGGACGGCGCGCGCGCGGTGATCGAGTGCGACCGCTGGGTTGCGTCGGGCGAGAGCCCGCAGGCGGTCATCGTCGCGCTGCAGCGGCACTTCCAGCGCCTGCACCGGGTACGCGCGGCGATCGACCGCGGGCGGACGCTCGACGACGCGTTGAAAGCCCTGAGGCCGCCGCTGCACTTCAAGCAGAAGCAGGCGTTCGCGACCCAGTGCCGGACCTGGACGCTCGACCGGCTGACGCGGGCGCAATCGGGCATCGCCATCGCCGCCAGGGCGGCGCGGCTGACGCCCGCGCTCGAAGCCGCGCTCGTCGAGCGGCTGCTCATCGATCTCGCACGGCTGGCCGTGCCCGCGACCGGCGGCCGCCCGCGGCACTGACGCACCGCGGCCGCCGCTCCGTCGGGATGCCGCCCGAGCCGATGCGTTCGCCGCACTTGCCGCCGCCGCGCCGCCCCCTATAGTGCGGCCGCCTCGAGCCAGGGAACCCGACATGACCGAAGCCCGCTACGACGTCGTCGCCATCGGCAACGCCATCGTCGACATTATCGGACGCTGCGACGACGACTTCCTCGCGCGCCACGGCGCACCCAAGGGGCACATGCGGCTCGTCGACGCCAAGACTTCGGCCGCGCTCTACGGCGCCATGGGGCCGGCGGTCGAGATCTCGGGCGGCTCGGCGGCCAATACCATGGTCGGCGTGGCCTCGTTCGGCGGCCGGGCGGCCTTCATCGGCAAGATAGCCGGCGACGAGTTCGGG
>JAKAML010000178.1:0-908 GCA_021812845.1 Pseudomonadota bacterium | reverse complement strand
CGGGCGCATCTTCCGCCACGACATCAAGGCCGCGGGCGTGGCCTTCGAAACCGCGCCGGTCAACGGCAAGGCGCCGACCTCGCGCTCGCTGATCCTCGTGACGCCGGACGGCGAGCGGACGATGAACACGTTCCTCGGCATCTCGACCGAGCTCGACCATGGCGAGGTGCGCGCCGATCTCATCGCCCAATCGTCGATCGTCTATCTCGAGGGCTACCTGTTCGACCGCCCCGATGCCAAGGCGGCGTTCCGGCAGGCCGCCGCCGTCGCCAAGAAGGCCGGCCGGCGCGTCGCGCTCACGCTTTCAGACGGATTCTGCGTCGACCGCCACCGGAGCGAGTTCCTGGCGCTGATCCGCGACGACGTCGACATCCTGTTCGCCAACGCGAGCGAGATCACCTCGCTCTACGAGACCGCCGATTTCGACGCCGCCGCCCGCCGCGCCGCCACCGACACTTCGCTCGCCGTTTTGACGCGGAGCGAGAAGGGCTCGCTGATCCTCGCCGGCGGGCAGGCCGTCACGGTGCCGGTCGAGCCGGTGGCCAGGGTCGTCGACACCACGGGGGCCGGCGATCTCTATGCCGCGGGATTCCTCTACGGGCTCACCGCCGGACTGCCGCTCGAAAAGGCCGGCCGCCTCGGCAGCCTCGCCGCGGCGGAGATCATCAGCCATGTCGGGGCCCGGCCGGAAGCGCGGCTCGACGCGCTGGCGCGGTCTCGTGGACTGCTGTAGGCGGCCGATCGGGGCAATCGGCATGAAATGCCCCAATTCGACTTCAATTCACATTCGAAGTTGTATCGGTTTCGATGGCGCGGAATTGGCGCGCGTGATCCATTTGCCCGCCCATTTCCTGCTCGTGATCCAAGATTTTAATGTAATCCGGCAACAGATGTAGCTGCTTCCCTTA
>JAKAML010000177.1 GCA_021812845.1 Pseudomonadota bacterium | reverse complement strand
GTGGTAGCTGTCGTCGAGCACGCAGAGGTCGACCGGCGCCGGCAGGGTGCGTTGCAGATGCCAGGCGTTGCTCAATCCGGCGTAGTCGTCCTCGCGCGGGTGCACGATCAGGGTCGGCTGCGAGACCTGGTTGAGGTTGCGCAGCGTCTCGCGCACCAGCCACCGGCGCTCGAGCACGGCCGCCCCCGGGGTGAAGGCGGGCGCGCGCCTGGCGGCGACGGCGCCGCAGATGGCGTCGCGCACGAAGGCGCGCACGCGCTCGTCCTTGATGCCGTTCATCTGCGCCGCGGGGAAGCGCACGAGGCGCGCCACCCGTTTGTGGCGGACGAGGCCGAACAGCCGCGCGTACCAGGGGATCGACCAGCCGTCGAGCCACAGCGTCGGCGCGTAGAGCAGTGTCCCGGAGACCTCGGCGCGCCGGCGGGCGGCCAGCATCAGCGCCAGCACGGCCCCGGTCGAAAGCCCGCCCACGATCACGCTCTCGCAGCGGCGCGACAGGGTGTCGAAAGCGGCCTCCACGCTCGCGTACCAGTCGCGCCAGCTCGAGGCCTCGAGCAGGTCCGCCGTGCCGCCGTGGCCGGCCACCTCCGGGCAGACCACGTCATAGCCTGCGCGCATGAGGCCGTTGGCGACGAAGCGCAGCTCCGCCGGTGAGCCGCACAGTCCGTGGATGAGCAGCACTCCGGTACGACGCCCGTGCGTGCGATTGCCGTCGGTTCTCGAGGTCATGCCGCATTGCCCCTTCGCGTGATGGTGATCGAGGGGGAGCCTAGTCGCGGCCGGTGCGGGCGGCTGTTCCGGCGGAGACAGGACGGGCGCGGTCAGCCCTGGTCGTCGCCGCGGGTGACGCCGCTGACGAGGTTCGCTGCGGCGAGCAGATCGACGTCGACCGCCGCCGCGATCCTCTCCGGCCGCACCGCCTCGATGCCGGCGGCGAAGCCGGCGAGTGCCGCGTCGCGGGCAGAACGCAGCGTCGCCGCCTCGTCCGCGCCGACGGCAACGAAGCGGATCGGGTCGCCGGGCCGCAGCCGGCCGGCGGCGGCGAGATCGGCCGAGACGACGTGCGCGGCCGAGGGGTAGCCGCCCGTGGTCTGGCGGTCGGCCAGGAGCAGGATCGGCCCTCCGTCACCCGGGATCTGGATCGCACCCGGCGCGGTGCCGACCGACAGACCCTCGGCCCGCCGCAGGGCCGTGACCGCGGGTCCGTCGAGCCTGAGCCCCATGCGGTCGGCCGCCGCCGAGACGCGATAGGTCGAGGCGACGAGGCCGGCCAGGGCTTCGGCCGCGAAGTCGCGGCCCGCTTCAGCGATCATGACGCGGAGCACGTCGGGCCGGCGCAGATCGAGACGGCCGGCGATGTCGGAAGGCGCGCGCCGCTCCGGCCCGCCGGGGGCCCGGTCGAGCACGAGCGGCAGCCGGTCACCGGCGGCCAGCATCCGGCCCTCGAAGCCGCCGAGCCGCGCGCGGAGCGCCGTCGACCGGCTGCCGAGCACGGGGGCGACGGCGATCCCGCCGGCGATCGCGACATACCCGACCGCACAGTCGCGCGACGCGACGATCCGCGCCCGCTCGCCGCGCGCGAGCGTCGTCGAGACGAGCGCCGGGACCGGGGCCCGGTCGGCGACCTCGATCCCGAGATCGGGACCTGCCACGGCGATACGCACGCTCTCCGCCACGACCTCGATCACCGGTCCCGTGACGGCGACCTCGAGCGCGGCCGCGTGCGGCGGATTGCCGGCGACCAGATTGGCCGCCGCCAGGGCCATCGGATCGAGCGCACCGGAGACCGGCACCCCGAGCCGCTGGAATCCCGGCCGGCCGGGATCCTGGATGGTCGTGCTGAGACCGGGCTCGCGGACGAGGAGGGCCGGGCTCATGCTTCGGCTCCGCGCGCGCCGCCGTCAGGCGCCCGCCAGAGGCGCTCGAGCTCGGCCAGCGTGATCGGGCGGAACGTGACGAGATCGCCCGCCCCGAGGAGCGACGGCGAGGCACGCGCCGGGTCGAACAGGCGGACGGGAGACCGGCCGAGGATGTGCCAGCCGCCCGGGCTTTCCGCCGGATAGATCGCAGTCATCGCGCCGGCCACGGCCACCGCGCCGGCCGCAACCCGCGTCCGCGGCGTCGCCCGCCGCGGCAGGACGAGCCGCGGGTCGAGATCGCCCATGTACGGAAATCCGGGCAGGAAGCCGAGCATGTAGACGTAGTAGGTCGCGGCGGCATGGCGGCCGATCACCTCGTCGCGGCCGAGGCCGGTCGCGGCGGCAACCGCGTCGAGATCGTCCGCGACCTCCCGTTCGTAGCAGACCGGGATCGACCACTGGCGCGGCGCTGTCACGGTCGCCGATCCCGCAGCCGCCGGATGCGCGTCCGCCCATCGCGCCAGATCGCGCGTCAACTCGTCGGCCGTCACGACGTCGGGATCGAAGTGCACGGCCAGCGCCGCGGCGGTCGGCACCACCTCGCGCACGCCCGGCCGACGCGACGACAGGATTTGGTCGGCCAGCCGCAGCACGCGGCGCGAGACCGCGCGGTCGAGCGTCTGCCCGAGCGTCACCACGAGCGTCGTGTCGCCGGCGGCGGCGATATTGCAGGTCGCGGCGGTGTCGTCGCGGTTGGTCATGGCCCGGAGCGCGGCACGTCCCGCCGATCCTCGATGGTCGCTGCCGCGTGCTATATCAGGTCGCGGCCGGGGGCGGCGGCGCGGCGGCGACGACCGGGAGAGTGGCGCGGAATGGGGCTGTCGATCAATCTCAATGCCGACATCGGCGAAGGCATGGGCGCGGACGAGGCCCTGCTCGAATTGGTCGGCGCGGTCAGCATCGCCTGCGGCGCGCACGCCGGCGACCCGCCGACAATGCGGCGGCTGGTGGCGCTCGCCGCGGCGCGCGGGGTCGGCATCGGCGCCCATCCCGGCTTCGCGGACCGCGAGGGCTTCGGCCGCCGCGAGATCGTCATGGAGCCCGCCGCGATCGAGGCGCTCGTCGCCCGGCAGATCGAGGACATGCGGGATGTGTGCGCCGCCGCGGGCGCGCGGCTCGGCCACGTCAAGGCGCACGGCGCCCTCTACAACATGGCGGCCCGCGACGGGATCGCCTCCGAGGCGCTCTGCCGCGCGATCTGTTCCATCGATCCCGATCTCGTGGTGATCGCGCCGGCAGACTCGGCGATGGAGCGGGCGGCCCGCGGTCTCGGCCTGGCGGTGGCCCGCGAGGCGTTCCCGGACCGGGGCTATGCCGCGGACGGCAGCCTGCTGCCGCGCGGCCGGGCGGGGGCGGTGATCGCCGATCCGAAGGTGGTGGCTGCGCGCGCGGTGCGGATGGTGCGCGAAGGGACGATCGAGTGCGCCGCGGGCGCGCCGGTTCCGATTGCCGCCGAGACGCACTGCATCCATGGCGACCGACCCGATGCCTTGGCCGTCGCCCGCGCGGTCCGCGACGGGCTCGAAGCCGCGGGGATCGCACTCGGGCCGCTCGTCGGCGCGCGCCGCTGATCGCGCGCCGTCACGGCCGTCAGTGCGCGCCGCCTTTGCGGAACAGGATCGAGGCCAGCAGCCCGGCGCCGACGGCGAGCGCGACGCAGAACAGCCCGTAGAGCAGCGGCTGGCGGTGGGCGAAGTCGTACATCAGCCGCTCGAAGCCCTCGCGCGCCAGGGTGACGGTCGCCTTCGCCTCGCTCAGCACCTCGCCGGCGCGCACGAGGTAGACCCGCGCCTTCACCGCCCCCACGGGCACGTTGGCCGGCAGCTCGATCGTGGCGCGGAACAGGCTCCTGCCGATGAAGGCGACGCTGTAGTCGTCCTTCACGTAGAGACCGTCCTTTCTCTTCAGACGGACGATCGCCTCGCGGTAGCCCTTGACCTCGTCGGCCGAGACGCCGGAGGTCAGCGTCTTCGAGGCGACGCTCATCGGCACGTGCTCGAAGCCGATGCCGTTGGCGTCGAGCACCTGCGGCTCGGCGATCTCGTCTATGGGGCGCGTCGAGGCGATGGCGTAGTAGATCGGCAGGCTGGCGAAGCGGATCGACGCCGTGTTGACCCACAGCCCGCCGACGTTGCTCTTCTTTCTCGCGACGATCGGCGACATCGCGCCCTCGACCACGATCACCACGTCGTAGTAGCCCGATTCCGCGCTCTCCTGGCGGCTGTTCTCGACGGTGCCGAAAATGATGATCTCGGTGCCGTTGAAGCTCGACGTCACCGCGACCGAGCGCGAGGAGACGTCGACCTCGATCCGCTCCTTCGCCGCCTGGCCGTCGAGCGCGGCCTCGGCGCCCGGCGACTGCGCGAGGCCGGAGAGGATGACGAGCCCGAGCGCGACGAGGGCGGATGCGGCGAGCCGGTGCGCGAAGCTCGGCATGGCGGTGCGGGCCATCAGTGTCCTCCTGCCAGCGAGGAAAGCGAATAGAGCTCGTTCGGCCGCACGACGAGATCCCAGCCGAGCCTGAGGCAGACCATCAGCACGAGCGCGGCCAGCAGGAACCGGAGCTGCTCGCCCTTGAGCTTCTCGCCGGCCACGGTGCCGAATTGCGCGCCGATGACGCCGCCGACCATCAGGATCAGCGCCAGCACGATGTCGACGGTGTAGTTGTGGGTCGCGGGCAGCACCGTCGTG
>JAKAML010000176.1 GCA_021812845.1 Pseudomonadota bacterium | reverse complement strand
CAAGGTGAACCAGGTGCCGTTCGCCAAGCCGAGCGAGCGCTACGTGTCGATCCTCGGCGGGCACGCCGACGCGCTCTACGAGCAGGCCGGCGACGTCGCCCAGTTCCTCACGAGCAAGCAGATGCGCCCGCTGTTGATCTTCGGCAAGGAGCGCCACCCGGCCTTCAAGGACGTGCCGACCTCCCACGAGCTCGGCTACAAGGTCGCCTTGCCGCAGTTCCGCTCGATCGTCGTCCGCGCCGGCACGCCGCCCGACCGCATCGCCGCCCTCTCGGCAGCCCTCGCCAAGGTCGCCGGCAGCGACGAGTTCAAGAAGTTCCTCGCCGAGCAGTTCGCCGCACCCGACAGCTTCGTCGACGCCAGCAAGGCCGGGGCCTACCTCGCCGCGCAGCTCGACGACATGAAGGCGCTGGCGGGCCCGAAGTGACGATGACCACGCGCCTGCAAGCGGCCGTTCCCTACCTGATCTGCCTCGCCGCCGCCGCGGTTCTCTGGTGGCTGACGGGGCAGATCACCTTCGACGCCCGGCCCGGTCAGATCGGGCCGACGTTCTGGCCGCGTGTCGCCATCGGGCTGATGGCCGCCGCGGCGGCGGTCGAGGCCGTGCGCAAGCTCGCGGCGCTGGCGCCGGACCGGGAGACGAAGGGCATCGGCGAGGCGCTCGAAGGCGGCGAGGAGGACGACGAGGCCGACGCGCCGCGCGTTCCGGCGCTGCTCTATGCCGGCATGGCGCTGACCCTCGCCTATGCCGTGCTCGTCACGACCCTCGGCTTCGTACTGGCGACCTTCCTCTACCTCGCGGCATTCATGTATCTCGGCCGCTTCCGCGATCACGCCGTCGTCTGGACCACCGCGGTCCTCGGCACGCTGCTGTTCGCGCTCGTGTTCCTGAAGATCGTCTACGTTTCGCTGCCGCGCGGAACGGCGCCGTTCGACGCGGTGACCGAATTCGTGCTCGGACTGTTCCGCTTCATCTAGCCGGCTTCGGACTGCTGCCCGATCCCTCCCAGGAGATGCCCGTGCTCGAACTCGTGTCCCAGCTCGGCGGCGGGCTCGTCAACTGCCTCGCGCCCCTGAACCTCCTGGCGCTCGTGCTCGGCATCGTCGTCGGACTCCTGGTCGGCGTCCTGCCGGGGCTGACGCTGGTGATGGGCGTGATCCTGGTGCTGCCCTTCACCTACAAGATGGACGTCACCGCCTCGATCATCCTGCTCACCGCCATGTACGTCTCGGGCACCTACGGCGGCGCCTTCACCTCGATCCTGTTCCGCATTCCGGGCGAGCCGATCCACGTGCCGCTGCTGTGGGACGGCTATGCCATGGCGCGGGCCGGCAAGCCGGCCAAGGCGCTCGGCTGGACGCTCGTCGCCGCGCTGGTCGGCGGCGTCGTGTCGTGGATCATCATGGTGCTGCTGACCAAGCCGGTGGCCGGCTTCGCGCTCCGCTTCTCGACACCCGAATACTTCGCCATCGTCGTGTTCGGGCTGGCGAGCGTCATCGCGCTCGGTCGCGGCGCGCTCGCCAACGCCTTCATCGCGCTCGCGCTCGGCCTCCTGATCGCCTCCGTCGGCACCGACGCCACCTACGGCAGCTACCGTTTCACGTTCGGCCTGCCGCTGCTCGCCGACGGCATCGAGTTCCTGGTCGTCATGGTCGGCGCCTACGGCGTCGGCGAGGTCCTGACGCGGCTCGAGCGCGGCTTCGCCTCGAAGCCGATCCAGACGGTCGCCGATGCCCGCACCGAATTGCCGACCTTATCGGAGATCGGCGAGGTCAAGGGAATGCTGCTGCGCTCGTCGCTGCTCGGCAACATCGTCGGCATCGTGCCCGGAGCGGGCGCCACCATCGCCTCGTTCGTCAGCTACGGCGTCGAATCGCAATTCGGACGCCGCAAGTCCGCCATGGGCTCCGGCATCGCCGAGGGCATCGTCGCGCCGCAGAGCGCCGCCACCGCCTCGGTCGGCGGCGCGCTGATCCCGCTGCTCGCACTCGGCCTTCCCGGCAGCGGCGCCACCGCCGTCATCCTCGGCGCCTTCATGCTGCACGGCATCCAGCCGGGGCCGCAGGTGCTCGTCACCTCCGCGGCCATGGTCTACACGATCTTCGCCTCGCTGCTGCTCGGCGTCCTGCTGATGTGCGTGCTCGGCTATTTCGCGATCCGGCCGCTGGTCCGCATCCTCGACTTCCCGGAAGCCATCGTCTCCGCGTTCGTGATGATCCTCTGCTTCGTCGGCGCGCTGTCGATCCGCGGCAACATTACGGACCTGTGGCTGATGACCGGCTTCGGGCTGCTCGGCTACCTGTTCGAGCGCTTTCGCTTCCCCATCGCCCCGCTGGTGCTCGGCGTCATCCTCGGACCCATCGCGGAGGAGAGCTTCATGAACGCGATGATCAGCTTCGGCAACGACTGGACCGTGTTCTTCACGCGCCCCATCTCGGGGACGATCATGGCCATCACGGCGCTGACGCTGCTGCTGCCCGTCATCGCCGGCGTGCGCCAGCGCCGGGTGGCGGACGCCCAGCGCCGCGGCCACGGCACGGGTGCCGCGAAGCACGGTTGACATCGCCGTCGCGCACCGCCACTGTTCTTTCGTGGGATACTGTGTCCCGTTTTTCGATGACGCGAATGGAGCCGCCGCCATGGCCCGATCCGCCCTCACCCGATCCGAGCCCGCCGCAGCGGCCGGGCCGGAGCGTGCCGCGCCCGCCGCCGACGCTCACCCCGCCGACGCCGTGCTGGCACGCGCCCGCGCCGCCATGGACGCCTACGCCGCCGAGATCCGCGCCGGCGGGCAGGCGCGCATCGACGAGGCGGTGACCGCGCTCGCCTGGTCGATCTACCGGCCCGACCGCGCGCTGAGCCTCGCCGAGGCTGCGGTCGCGGTCACCGGCATCGGCAACGTGCCGAGCAAGGTCGTCAAGAACCAGCGCAAGACTTTCGGCACCCTGCGCGACCTGTTGCGCGTCAGATCGACGGGTGTGATCGAGGAATTGCCCGAGCGCGGCCTCGTGAAGTGGGCGAAGCCGGTCGGCGTCGTCGCCGCCGTCACGCCCTCGACCAACCCGTCCGCGACCCCGGTCAACAAGGCGATGATGGCGGTGAAGGGCGGCAACGCCATCGTCATCGCGCCGCCGCCCTCGGCGTGGGCGGCTTCCCTGCCCGCGGTCGACGCCATGCGGAGCGAGCTCGTCCGCATCGGCCTCCCTGCCGATCTCGTGCAGATCCTGCCGCAGCCGATCACGCGCGAAGCGACGGCGCGGCTCATGGAGGCGTCCGACCTCGTCGTCTGCACCGGCAGCCAGAAGAACGTCAAGCAGGCCTACGCCTCCGGCAAGCCCGCGCTCGGCGTCGGCCTCGGCAACGCGCCGGTCATCATCGACAGCTCGGCCGACCTCGCCGACGCCGCGCACAAGATCATGCAGTCGAAGACCTTCGACAACGCCACCTCGTGCTCGTCGGAGAACGCGCTCGTGGTCGTCGCCGACGTCTACGACCGAGCGATCCGCGCGCTGGAGGCTGCGGGCGGCTACATGGCCACGCCCGAGGAGCGCGGCCGCATCCTCGAGCGTCTGTGGGTCGGCGGCCAGTTGAACCGGGCCGTGATCGGCCAGGGTCCCGAGGCGCTGGTCGACACGTTCGCCCTCGGCCCGGAAGCCCGCGGCTGCAAGTTCGTGATGGCGACGGAGACCGGGATCGGCAAGGCATTCCCGCTCTCGGGCGAGAAGCTCTCGCTCGTGCTCACGGTCTACCGCGCGCGCGATTTCGACGACGCCAAGTCGATCGTCCGCGAGATCCTCGCCTACCAGGGCCGCGGCCATTCGTGCGGCATCCACACCCGCGACATGGCCCACGCGCGCGCCCTCGCCGAGGAGATCGACGTCGTCCGCGTGCTCGTCAACCAGGCGCACACCTTCGGCAACGGCGGCGGCTACGACAACGGCCTGCCGTTCACGCTGACCATGGGCTGCGGCACCTGGCAGGGCAACGCCTTCTCCGACAACCTGAACTGGCGGCATTTCGTCAACGTCACGCACCTCGTCACCACGATCCCCGAGGACCGCCCGTCCGAGGAGGATCTGTTCGGCGCCTACTGGGCCAAATACGGCAGATAGCGGAGGCGGCATGGACTTCGAGGAGCACGCTGCCAAGCCGGTGCTGCGCTCGGCCGGCATCCCGACCCCGCGCGGCGTGCTCGCCGCGACCGCCGAGGCGGCGGCCGACGCCGCGCGCGAGCTCGGCCCGTGCGTGGTCAAGGCCCAGGCGCCGACCGGAAAGCGCGGCAAGGCCGGCGGCATCAAGCTCGCCACGACAGCCGAGGAGGCCCGCGCCCACGCCGCGGCGATCCTCGGGATGACGATCGCCGGCCACGTCGTAACCCGCGTGCTGGTCGAGGAGCAGGTGCCGATCGCGCACGAGTTGTATGCCGCGGTGCTCAACGATCCGTCGACCAAGGGACCGCTCGTGCTGTTCTCGTCCGAGGGCGGCATGGACATCGAGGAGATCGCGGCGACGCGGCCCGCGAGCCTCGTCGCGATCGCCGTCGACATCCGCAGCGGCATCGACGCGGCCGCGATCGCGGCCCGCCTGCCGTCCGCCCTCCCCTGCCCGCGCGACGCG
>JAKAML010000175.1 GCA_021812845.1 Pseudomonadota bacterium | reverse complement strand
AGGGCGGCGAGGCTGTCGTGGCGCGGCCGCTCGGTCTCGCCGGACTGCGGCGCGACGAGGCGCGCGACGGGACCGGCCGGGGTCTCGACCGCGGCCAGCGTGCCGGCGAGACCGTCGGAAACGAGGTCGTACCAGCAGCCGCGGGCGCGGCCGCGCTTGCCTTCGAAGCCGGCCACGTAGAGCCGGTCGCGGGCGCGGGTCATCGCGACGTAGAGCAGGCGGTCGAGCTCCTCGCTCTCGCGCGCGCGGAGCGCCGTTCGCGCGGCCGCGACCGCCGCGAGCTGGCCCGAGCCCCTGACGCACCAGAGCCACGGCGGCGGACTGCCGACGGGACGCGCGGCGTCGGCAAGGTCGACGAGGCCGCCGCCGCCGTGGCCGGCCGAGGCGGTGGTGCAGGTGTCGGGCAGGAACACGATCGGCGCCTCGAGGCCCTTGGCGCCGTGCACGGTCATCACGCGGACCTCGTCGCGGCCGTGCTCCATGTCGCGCTTCACCTCGCGCGTGCCGTCGCGCAGCCAGACGAGGAAGCCCGTGAGCGAGGGCGGCGCGCGGTCGTCGTAGGTGAGCGCGAGGTTGACGAACTCGTCGATGGCGTCGGCGGCATCGAGGCCGAGGCGGGCGAGGAGGCGCGCCCGCATCCCGTCCTTGTCGAGGATGTGGGCGAAGAACTCGAACGGCGGCGCGAAATCGGCGCGGGCCCGCCAGCGGCGCAACGTCTCGGCCGCCGTGGCGAAGGCAGCGTTGTCCTCGGCATGGGCGATGAGCGCCGACCATAGCGTGCCCTTGCGGCCGCGCGCGACGGCGAGGACGTCGTCGTCGCTGAAGTCGAACATCGGGCTCTTCAGCACCTCGGCCAGCGCGAGGTCGTCCTCGGGCAGGGTCAGGAAGTCGCCGAGCGCCATCAGGTCGGCGACCGCGATCTGATCGACGAGGCGGATGCGGTCGGCGCCGGCGACCGCGATGCCGCGCGCCTTCAGCGCGGCGACCATGGGGGCGGCGAACGGCCGCCGCTTGCGGACCAGGATCAGGATGTCGCCGGCGCGGACCGGCCGGTCCTCCGACAGGAGCCGTTCGCCCGAGGCGAGCCAGCCCGTGACGGTGTCGGCGATGCGGGCGGCGAGCCGCGCCACGGCGGATGGAGCGGGCTTCTCGGCCAGCGGATCGAAGGCGTCGGAGACCTCGGCCGGCTCGTCGGCAACGGTCGGCCACAGCTCGACGAGCCCGGCCTTGTCGAAGCGGCGCGCAACGTGGGCCACCGCCGCCGCAGCCGAGCCGACGCCGGGCGTGCGGGCGGGATCGGCGAAGACGCGGTCGACGGCCGCGAGCACCGGGGCGACGGAGCGGAACGACAGGTCGAGCGGCACCTGCCGCCAGGTCTCGCCCGCCTCGCGCGCCATCCCCGCGAAGCGTGACCCCATGGCCGCGAACATGCGCGGCTCGGCGCCCTGGAAGCTGTAGATCGACTGCTTCTCGTCACCGACCGCGAACAGCGTGCGCCGGTCATCGCGGGCGCCGCTGCCGGCGAAGAACTCGCGCGCCAGGGCCTCGATCACCCGCCACTGCGGCGGCGCGGTGTCCTGGCTCTCGTCGACGAGGATGTGGTCGAGGCCGCCGTCGAGCTTGTAGAGCACCCATTCGGCCGAGGGCGAGGTGGCGAGCAGGCTCGCGGTGCGGCGGATCAGGTCGTCGAAATCGAGCGCGGCGCGGCGCGCCTTGGCGGCGTCGGCGTGCTGCATCACGCGGTCGGCGAGGGTGACGAGCGCGAGCGTGGCGTCGATCGTCGCCAGCGCGCGGACCTCGTCGGCGAGCGCGGCGAAGCGGTCGCGGGCCGCGACGAGGACGGCATGGAGCGCGGGCTCGGCCTGCTGGATCGCCCTGGTGACGAAGCGCTTGTCCGAGCGCGGCGCGCCCTCCCTGGTCAGGAACGCGGAGGCCAGAGCCGCGACGCGCGCCGTGTCGCCGGTGGTGTCGCGGGCAGCGGCGAGCGCGGCGCCGATCTCCCGGTCCGTCGTCTTGCCCTGCAGCATGACCTCGGCGGCACGCGCCAGCATCGGCGCGGCGAGGACGCCGGCCTGCTCGGCGACAAGGTGCGCCGCGGTGGCGTCCGGCCGCACGCCGAGCGCGCGGCGGTAGAGCAGACCCGCGGCGGCGAACGGGCGGGCTGCGACGCCGCCGCCCGCCTCCTCGCCCTCGGCGGCGAGGTCCATGCGGCTCGCCGTCTCGAGCCAGCCGCGACGGCGGATCGCCTCCCTCAGCACCTCGTCGAAGCGGTCGTCGGCGGCGTGGGCGATGGCGATGGTCAGCGCGGCACCGAGCGGGCTCGCGCGGTCGCGGGTCGCCTCCGAGAGCGTGCGCTCGACCGCCTCGCGGTGGATCGCGCGCGCCTGCTCGTCGTCGAGGATCTGGAAGCCGGGCGGCACGCCGGCCTCGAGCGGGAAGCGTTGCAGCAGACGCTCGCAGAAGGCGTGGATCGTCTGCACCTTGAGCCCGCCCGGCGTCTCGATCGAGCGGGCGAAGAGCGTGCGGGAGAGCATCGTCTCGGCGGCATCGGGCGCACGGCCGAGGAGGTCGCGCAGGGAGGCTCCGAGGGTGTCATCGGAGGCGGCGACCCAGCGGGCGAGGGTGGCATAGACGCGCTTCGACATCTCGGCCGCGGCGGCCTTGGTGTAGGTGAGGCAGAGGATGCGCTCGGGCGGCGTACCGGACAGCATCAGCCGCAGCACGCGGTTGGTGAGGACGTGCGTCTTGCCCGTGCCGGCGTTGGCGGCAACCCAGACCGACGCGCGCGGGTCGGCAGCGTCGGACTGGGCGCGCGTGGTGCGCTCGAGCGCGGCGGCGATGCGGCGCGCCATGTCGGAAGGTTGCGGCTTCGCCATGCGCTACTCCTCCGCGACGTCGTCGGCCGACCATTCGCCGACGCGGGCGAGGTGGGCGAACGGATCGAAGTCGTAGCTGAAGCGCGCACGGCGCAGGGCCGTATAGGGTGTCGCGGGATCGTCGAAGCGGGTGACGAGGACGGCCAGCCGGTCGAGCTGCGCGCCGGCCAGCGCGGCGACGGTCCGGTCCTCGACCGCGACCGTGCGCTCCTCGCCCGGCGGCTCGCCGCCCGAGGCGCGGATGTAGCGGAGCTCCCAGACCTCGCGAGCCGGCACGCCGGCGAAGCCGGCCATGGCGGCGATGGCGGCCTCGAGCGGCAACTGCGGCGCAGCGCCGGCCACGACCCGCGCGTCGGGCGGAATGGCGCCGGTCTTGTAGTCGGTGATGCGCAGCGCCCCGGCTTTGCCCGATCCGATGTCGATGCGGTCGGCGCGAGCGGTGAGCTTGAACGGCGCGCCCGGCGCGGGCACCACGATCTCGCCCTTGACCTCGGAGACGATCGTCGCGAAGCCGCGCCGGCGCTCGGGCTCGGTCGCGGCGAACCACACCGCGAAGCGCTCGAGCCGGGTCAGCCAGAAGGCGGCGACGCGCGGGTGGCCGGTGTAGCCTTCGAGCACGTCGCGCGCCATGGCCAGCAGCACGCCGGCGGGGTCGGCGGGCAGCGCGTCGGGATGGGCCTTGGAGAAGCGGCTCAACGCCTCGTGCACGATGGCGCCGCGCAGGCTCGCGTCGGGCGGCTCGCCGAGCCGCGGCAGCGGCTCGAGCTTCAGGATGTGGCGGGCGAAGATCGCGTAGGGGTTGGCGATCCAGGTCTCGACGCCGGAGACGCTGAGCTTGCGCGGCCGGTCCTCGACCGGCGGGCGCGGGGCGGGCTCGGCGATCGTGCGTCGCGCCGGGATCGCGTCGCGATGGCGCGACCATCCGAGCCACGGCTGCGCCGGCGCGAGGCGCTCGGCGAGGCCGAAACCGTCGAGCAGCGCACGGATGCGCAGCAGCCAGCGCGACGGCACCGTCGGCACGCCGTCCATCTTCTCGGCGCGGGTGAGGTACACCCGCTCGGCACCCAGCAGCATGGTGAAATCGTGGGCCGCGAGCCCGATCTTCTCCTCGGGCGAGGGCAGCCCGAGCGCGCGCCGCATGGGCCGGTTGAGCCACGGGCCGGGATCGGCGGCCTCGGGCCAGGTGCCGTCGTTGAGCGAGCCGAGGATCAGGACGTCGGGCTGCTGCAGGCGCGCCTCGAACGGTCCCCAGATGGCAAGGCGAGGGTGGACCGGCACGCGCGGGCGCACGTTGAGGCTCGCGATCAGGTTGCGGTAGAGGTCGGGGTAGTCGCGGGCGGCGAGCGCAAGCTCGGGCATGGCCTCGGCAGCGAGACCCGTGAACAGCTCCGCCGCGCTGCGGCCGGCCTCGCCCTGCCAGAGCGGGGAGGCTGCGGCGGCGGGAGCTGTCGCGGCGTCGGGCACCGGATCGGGAACCGCGGCGAGCGCCTCGGCGACGGCGACGTGGGCCGCGGCGAGGTCGCGCAACGAATGCGTGCGTTCGCCGCCGAACAGCGCCACGAGCGGGGCATAGGCGGCGGCGAGGCGGCGGACGAGATCGCGGGCGCCGTGCCAGTCCTCGTCCCACAGCCGCCGCACGGCCGCCTCGCGCCGCTCGCCGCTCGCCTCCTCGACGGCCGCCCGCTCGAGCGCGGCCTCGACGCCGCCGAGGCCGCGGCCGAGGTAGGCGGTGCGGAAGGCGGCG
>JAKAML010000174.1 GCA_021812845.1 Pseudomonadota bacterium | reverse complement strand
AGGCGGCCGAGTGCTCGCTGTCGACCGGCAGCAGCTCGGCGCCGTGACGCCGGACCTCGTCCATGAACACCTGTCCGGCGGAGACCAGGCACTCCTTGTTGGCGAGCGCCACGCGCCGGCCCTGGCGCGCCGCCTCGAACGTCGGCCTCAGGCCCGCCGCGCCGATGATCGCCGCCATGACGCAGTCGGCCGGCTCGGCCGCCGCCTCGACCAGCGCATCTGGGCCGGCGGCCGCTCGGACGCCTGAGCCCGAGAGCTCCGCCTTGAGCTCGCCATAGAGCCGTTCGTCGCCGACGACAGCGAGGGCGGCACCGTGGGCGCGGGCCAAGGCGGCGAGCTTGCCGGCGTTCGACTGGGCGGTCAGCGCGACGATCTCGAAGGCCGCCGGATCGCGGGCGACGAGATCGAGCGTGCTGGCGCCGATGGAGCCCGTGGCGCCGAGCACCGTCAGCCGCTGGCGCGGCGTCGCCGCCGAGGCGCCGGCGCCGGTCGGTCCGGCCTGCCGCGCGGTTGCCATGGCGTCGATGTTCCTCGTGCCAGCCACCGGCGCCGTCACCAGCCGAGCAGCAGCGCGCGGGCGGGCGTCTGCGGATTGACCGTCGTCGCCAGCACGCCGGCGGCGATGGCCGCCGCGACGATGCCGTCCATGCGGTCCATGACCCCGCCGTGGCCGGGGATCAGGCCGCTCGAATCCTTGACGCCGAACAGCCGCTTCAATGCGCTCTCGAACAGGTCGCCGGCCTGCGCGACGAGACCGAGCCCGAGACCGATCAGTGCGAGACGCGGGGTCGAAGCGGCCGGCACGCCGAAGGTCATGAGCGCGCCTGCCACCGCGCTCGCCGAGACGCCGCCGACCAGTCCCGACCAGGTCTTGTTCGGCGACACCGCCGGCCACAGCTTCGGACCGCCGATCTGGCGGCCGGCGAAGAACGCGGCGGTGTCGGTGGCAACGACGCAGGCGACGACCAGCAGCACCGCCCAGAAGCCGAGGTCACCGTCGCCGCGGAACCACAACAGCGTCACCGCGGGAATTCCGGCGTAGAGCACGCCCTGCGCCGACAGCCCCGCCGTGCCCTCGCCGAAGCCCAGCGCCAGCACGACGATGGCGCCGATCACCACAACCGCGAGCCCGAGCGCGGGCATTCCGGACACCGACAGCAGAACGGCGCCGATCATGGCCAGCGCCTTGATGGTAAAGGAGAGGTCGAGGGAGGCGCCGCGCACCATGCGGCCCCATTCCCAGCTCATCACCACCGCTACGACCATGACGAGCGCGGCGAACGGCTTCTGGCCGGCGTAGAGCAGCACGAAGGCGAGGGCAGCGAGCACCAGACCGGCGAGCACGCGGGCCTTGAGGTCCATCCAGCGGCTGCGCCGGGCCGGGGCGGGGCCGAGCCCAGGATCGACACGCGGGGCCGCGGCTGCCGCCGGATCGGCCGCACCCGCCACGCCGCTCGCACCGGGATCGGTCACGCGCGCCTCATCATGCCGATGACCGCCGGCTCAGGCCGCCGTAGCGGCGATCGCGGGAACGGAAGGCGGCGATCGCCTGCTCGAGCTCGGGGCGTCCGAAATCCGGCCAGTTGACGTCGAGAAAGACGAGCTCGGTGTAGGCCGACTGCCACAGCAGAAAGTTGGACAGCCGCATCTCGCCGCTCGTCCGAACCATAAGGTCGGGGTCGGGGATGCCGGCGGTGTCGAGAGCGGCGCCGACCGCATCGACGGTCACGTCCTCCGGCGCCAGCCGCCCGGCCGCGACCTCGACCGCCAGACGTCGCGCCGCCTTGGCGATCTCGCCGCGAGCGCCGTAATTGAAGGCGATGACGAGCGTCAGCGTGGAGTTGAACTGCGTCAGCTCGCGCGCCTCGTCGATCAGCGTCATCAGCTCCGGCTCGACATCGGTGCGCTCGCCGATGACCGCGATGCGCACGCCGGACTCGTGCAGCTCGGCGAGATCGCGGCGGATGAAGCGCTTCATCAGCCCCATGAGATCGTCGATCTCCTCGGGCGGCCGCGTCCAGTTCTCCGACGAGAAGCTGTAGATCGTGAGATAGGGAATTCCGAGCTCGATCGCCGCGCGCACCGTGCGCCGCACCGCCTCGACGCCCTGGCGGTGACCGAGCGCCCGCGGCAGGCCCCGGCCGGCGGCCCAGCGGCCGTTGCCGTCCATGATGATCGCCACATGCCGTGGCCCGCGCTCGGCGGGACCGCACGGACCGGTCTGGGGCGGCAGGTGGGTCGATGTCTCGGACAAGGGCGGGATGGCTTTCTGATGAGCGGGCGGGGCCCAGAGGCGGGGCTCAGACCTTCTGGATCTCGACCTCCTTGCCGGCGAGCGTCTGGTCGATCTCCTTGACGAGCTTGTCGGTCAGCTCCTGCACCTTGACCGAGTTCTTCTTGTGGTCGTCCTCGCTCATCTTGCCGTCCTTCTCGAGCTTCTTGAGCAGGTCCATGCCTTCGCGGCGGACGTTGCGGACGGCGACGCGCGACTGCTCGGCGTACTTGTGGGCGAGCTTGACGAGCTCGGCGCGGCGCTCGGCGGTCAGCGCCGGGATCGGCAACCTGAGCACCTGCCCGTCCATGATCGGGTTCAGGCCGAGGTTCGCCTCGCGGATGGCCTTGTCGACGGCGTTGACGTTACTGCGGTCCCAGACCTGGACCGAGATCATGCGCGGCTCGGGCACCGACACCGACGCAACCTGATTGAGCGGCATCCGCGAGCCGTAGACGGTCACCTGGACCGGATCGAGCAGGTGCGCGCTGGCGCGGCCTGTCCGGAGCCCCGACAGCTCGCGCTTCAAGGCCTCGAGCGAGGCCCGCATCCGCGACTCGATTTCCGCGGCATTGAACGTGGTCATCGACATGTCGTCTCCTCGGCGCCTCCCGGCGCGACTCTCGGCCCGCCGTCCGCATGGGGCCTGACCGGACACGGCGCGTCCCGGTGCGGGCATCGGCGTCCCCTCGCCCGGCGCGGCGCCGGCGGAGCGAGTCCGGCAGTCGGGACGACCGCCGCCTCGCATCGTCGGAGCCGATGGGCGGCCGCGGCCGGCGGCCCGCTAACCCTCGATGACGGTGGCCCGCGCCTCGCCCTTCAGGACACGGAGAAGATTGCCCGGCTCCTCGATCGAGAACACAATTACCGGAAGTCGGTTGTCGCGGGCAAGGGCGATCGCGGCACCGTCCATCACCTGGAGGTTCTTCGACAATACCTCCGAATGGCTGAGGCGGTCGTAGCGGGTGGCCGACCTGTCCTTCTTGGGGTCGGCCGAATAGACGCCGTCGACCTGGGTCGCCTTGGCGACGGCGTCGCATTGCATCTCCATCGCGCGCAGCGTGGCGGCGGTGTCGGTCGTGAAGTACGGATTGCCGGTACCGGCGGCGAAGATCACCACGCGCCCTTTCCCGAGGTGATGCAGCGCCTTCGGACGGACGTAGCTTTCGCAGACGGTGGGCATCGGGATCGCGGAGAGGACGCGCGCGGGGGTCTTCTGGTGCTCGAGCGCGTTCTGGAAGGCGAGTGCGTTCATCACCGTGGCGAGCATCCCCATGTAGTCGGCGGTCGCCCGGTCCATGCCCTTGGCGGCCCCCTGGAGGCCGCGGAAGATGTTGCCGCCGCCGACCACGACGGCGATCTCGGCGCCGGCGGCCACCACCTCCGACACGTCCTTCGCCAGCCGGTCGACGACCGCCATGTCGATGCCGTAGCCGCCCGAGCCCATCAGCGCCTCGCCCGAGAGCTTGAGCAGGAGGCGCCGGTAGACGAGCCCCGCTCCGCGCGCCGCAGCACCGCCGACCGCATCCGCCATCGCCGTCTCCCTGTCTTGCCGCGGCCCATGCCGCCGACGTCATCGTGGCCGGGGCGCGGCGCGCCGAAAGCGAAACGGCCCGGAGGTGCCCCGGGCCGCTCGATAGCTCAATTCGGGTGCCGCGCGCCAGTGGCGCGAAGCCGACGCGCGCGCCGGATCAGGATTTCTTGCTCTCGGCGACGGTCTTGGCCACCTCGGCGGCGAAGTCCTCCTCCTTCTTCTCGATGCCCTCGCCGAGCGCGTAGCGGGCGAAGCCCGTGACCTTGATCGGACCGCCGACCTTGCCCTCGGACTCCTTGACGACCTGCGACACCGACTTCGAGGCGTCGTGGATGAACGGCTGGTCGATGAGGCAGTTGTCCTTGGCGAAGGTCTTGAGGCTCGACTGGAAGATCTTCTCCAGCACCTCCGGCTTCTTGCCCTGGTTCTTGTCGGCGAGAATGGCCTTCTCGCGCTCGACCATCGCCGCCGGAACACCGGCGAGATCCAGGGCGACAGGGTTCGTCGCGGCAACGTGCATGGCGATCATCCGGCCAAGGCTCGTCAGCTCATCCTTGTTCTTGCCCGAGCTCTCGAGCGCGACCAGCACGCCGATCTTACCGAGCCCCGGCACCAGCTGGTTGTGCACGTAGCTCGCGACCACGCCCTCCTTGACCGCGAGGGCAGCGGTGCGGCGCACCGACATGTTCTCGCCGATCGTCGCCACCATCTCCTTGACGTGGTCCTCGACCGACAGTTTCTTGCCCGGGTACGGCGTAGCGAGCAGCTTGCCGAGATCACCCTTGGCTGCCGACGCGACGCTGGCGATGGCCGTCACC
>JAKAML010000173.1 GCA_021812845.1 Pseudomonadota bacterium | reverse complement strand
TCCGATCTCGCTGCCGTCGATCTTCACCGGCGCAGCCGTCGGCATGGGCATCACCTGGGAGGTCGTGCTCGCGGCCGAGATGATCTCCGGCGGCGGCACGCAGGGCGGCGGCGGCCTCGGGTTCTTCATCTGGAACTCGTACATGGGAGGCTCGCTCCCGCAAATCGTCGTCGGCATGATCTCGATCGGCATCGCCGGATACCTGTCGAGCAGCCTGATCCGGATGATCGGCAACCGGTTCATGCCGTGGCGGCGCCTTTTCTGAGCCGCGAGGAGACATAGGTCGATGCAGAAAGCGGTCGAGGTTCAGGTGAGCGAAATCGCCAGCAGGGGTAAGGAGCCGGTCGCCGATCATGGGAGCGGCCAGAGCCGGGTGGTGCTCGAAGACATCAGCAAGTCCTATGGCGAGGAATGGGAGCGGCAGGAGGTCATCGGCAATCTCAGCGCCGAGATCACGCCGGGCGAGCTGACGGTCATCGTCGGCCCGTCGGGCTGCGGCAAGTCCACGCTCGTCAACCTGATCGCCGGCTTCGAGCAGCCCGACAGCGGCCGTATCCTGCTCAACGGCGAGCCGATCCGCGGTCCCGGCAACGACCGCATGGTGGTGTTCCAGGAGACCGCGCTGATCCCGTGGCAGACGACCTACGAGAACGTGGTGTTCGGCCCCCGGCTGCGCGGCGAGCTGTCGGGCAAGGCGCTGAAGGACGAAGCCGAGCGGCTGCTCAACAAGGTCGGCCTGCGCGAGTTCATGCACAAGTACCCGCTGCAGCTCTCGGGCGGAATGCAGCGCCGCGCCGAGCTCGCCCGCGCGCTGATCAACCAGCCCAAGCTGATGATCATGGATGAGCCGTTCCGCGGTCTCGACGCCATGTCGCGCGGGCTGATGCAGGAGTTCTTCCTCAGGCTGTTCGAGGAGAACCGGCGCACCAACCTCTTCGTCACCTCCGAGATCGACGAGGCGATCTTCCTCGCCGACCGGCTGATCGTGCTCGCCAACCGGCCGTCCCACGTCCGCGCGGTGATCGACATCCGCCTGCCGCGGCCTCGGCACTATTCGATGCTGAGCTCGCCCGAGGCCTATGCCTACAAGCGCGAGGCGATGGGGATCCTCTACGAGGAGGCCATGAAGAGCTTCCGCAACACGGCGCAGTCGCAGGACTTCATGGACGCCATGTCGAAACGGCTGTGAGCGCCGGCCCCGATCGCGACACCTCCCCGAGCAACGGCCGGAGCCCGACCGCGTGGACCTACTCGCCGCCCTGACGCAACGCCAGGTGGTCACCGCGCTCGCCATCGCCGGCGCCATCCTGGTGATGGCGGCGAGCCTCGTCCGGCGCGGCGACGACCGCGACAGCCACCGCCGCGCGGAGGCCTTGTCCAAGTCCGGATATGCTGTCACGTTTCTGAGCATCGTGTTGTTCATCGTCGCGGGGTTCATGTCCGGCCGATGAGACGGGCTGGCAGGACGGAGACGGCGCGTGGTCGAGGCGGCAACGGGTGAGCGGGCGGCGATCGTCGCCGATGGCCTGTCGCGGCGCTTCGGCGACCTCGAGGCCGTGCGCGACGTATCGTTCGCGGTCGCCGAGGGCTCGATCACCGCGTTGCTCGGCGCCAACGGTGCCGGCAAGACGACGACCATGCGGATGTTGACCGGCGGCCTCGCGCCCTCGGCCGGCCGCGCGATCGTCGCCGGGGCCGATGTCGCGGCCGACCCCGCCCGCGCCCGAGCGGCAACCGGATACCTCCCGGAGTCGGCGGGCGGCTTCCATCACCTGACCCCATGGGAGCTGATGATGTTCGTCGCCGAGGCGCGGGGGCTCACGGCCGCCGCGGTCGGCGCGGAACTCTGCCGCATCGCCGCCCTCCTCGATCTCGACCGCGTGCTGGCGCAGCCGCTCGGTACGCTGTCGAAGGGCTGGCGGCAGCGGGCGTGGCTCGGCCAGGCGCTCGTCGGCGATCCCGCCGTGCTGATCCTCGACGAGCCGACCGACGGCCTCGATCCGACGCAGAAGATCCTGCTGCGCCGGCTCCTGCGCGAGCTTGCCGGCCGCAAGGCCATCCTCATGTCGACCCACATCCTCGAGGAGGCCGAGGAGCTCTGCGACCGCGTCGTACTGATGGCAGCGGGCCGCGTGGTGGCGGACAGCGCGACCGCGGACCTGGTCGATCGGAGCGGACGCCTGGCGCCGGCGTATCAGCGCCTCACGCAGCCGGCGGCGGCCGATTCCACATGACCCCTCCGGCAGGTCTCGCGGCCGGGACGGCCACATGGCGGCGGATGGCGGCGGCGGTCTTCCGCCACGAGCTGCGCACCCTCGCGCACGCCCCGATGACGCCGCTCCTGTTCGCCGGCTTCCTGCTGGCGCTGATGGCGGGCGTGTTCACGGTCGGCGAGTTCTACGCGAGCGACCGCACGGCGGCAGATCTCCTGTGGACGTTCCTGCCATGGGCGGCGGTCGGGTTCGTGCCGGCGCTGGCGATGCGCGCCTACGCCGACGACCAGGGCGACCGCAGCCTCGAGCTCGTGAGGGCGCTGCCGCTCGACGACAGTGCGGTGGTCGCCGGCAAATGGGCGGCTGGCGTCGTCCTGCTGGCGACCATGCTCGCGGGCACGGCGCCCTTCGTCGCCACGCTCGCCTACCTCGGCGATCCGGACTGGGGGGCGCTTGCAGTCGGCATGGCGGGCGCGCTGATGCTGCTTGCCGCGCTGCTCGCCCTGGCACACGCCGCCGCGGCCTGGACCCGCGATCAGACCGGCGGCTACGTCGCCGGCGTGACGGTGCTGCTCGCGGTGCTCCTGGCCGGCACCGACGGCGTGCAGCGCCAGCTTGCCGGCACGCCGCTCGCGGCCGCCGCCGAGGCCTTCGCGGCGCTCGGCCCGAGGCCGTGGCTCGACCGCATGGCGACCGGACGGATCGAGGCCGGCGCCCTGATCTCGTTCCTCGTGCTCGGCGGCACCGCGCTTGCGCTCGCGTGGCAGGCGATGATCCACCGCCGGCAGCAGCGGCTGCCCGGCCGCGGCAGCCGCCGCGTCTGGATTGCCGCCGCCGTGGTGATCGGCTTGGCGCTGGTGATGTGCGGAGCTTCGGCCCGATGGCCCCCTCTCGCCGACCTCTCCGCCGGCCGCGCCTATTCCCTCCATCCCGAGAGCATCGCGGCGGCCCGCGCCGTTCAGCCGGGCACCCGCATCGATTTCTACTGGAGCGCCGGCGAGACGCGCGTGCCGGCGGCGATCCGGTCGCACGCCCTCCGCATCCGCGCCCTGCTCGATCAGATCTCCGCCCGCAGCGGCGGCCACCTCGCCGTGACCGCGCACGATGTGCTGCCCGAAAGCGAGGCCGAGGCCCAGGCCCTGGCGGCCGGCGTCAAGCGAATCCCGATGAGCTCGGGCGACAGCTTCGTGCTCGGTGCCGTGTTCCGGCACGGCGAGCGGCAGGGCGCTATCGCCTATTTCGACATCCGCCGCGAGGGGCTCGTCGAGTACGACATCGCACTCGCCCTGACGACGCTCGGCCGCGCGCGGACGCCGCGGCTCGGCATTCTGTCGCCGCTCGTCGCGCCGCGTCACGCCGGCGAGCCGCGGGAGGGGCTCGCCGTGCTCGACGAGCTGAAGCGCACCTACGATGTGGCCATTGTTCCGCACTTCGCCGATACGCTGCCCGGCGACCTCGACGCGGTGCTGGTCGTCGGGGCCTCCGTGCTCAAGCGCTCGATGCTCTATGCGATCGACCAGCACGTCATGCGCGGCAAGGGGCTCGTGGTGCTCGTCGACCCCTACGCGCGGTTCGACAGCGCGAGCAACGCGGTCGGCTTGCGGCCATCCGAGGAGATCGACGACATCTCCGACCTGCTGCTCCGCTACGGGGTGCGGTTCGAGCCCGACGGCGTGGTCGGCGATGCGGGCCTCGCGGCCGAGGTGACGGCGTCGGACGAGCGGCGCATCGTCTATCCGTTCTGGCTACGCCTCGGGCGACGCCAGCTCTCCAGCCGCCACGCCACGACCGCGAGCCTCAACGAGGTGCTGCTGGCCGAGCCGGGTGCCTTCACGATCGAGCGGCCGGATGCGGTCATCGCGCTCGCCGTGACGAGCGGCGCCGGCAGCGGCGCCCTCGCTCGCGAGGTGGCCGCCGGCCTCTCGACGGAGGCCCTGGCGGCCCGGTTCGAGGCGGACGGACGCGAGCGCGTCGTCGCCGCGGCACTGTCGGGACCGTTCGTCAGCGCTTTCGAGACGGCGCCGGCCGACGCCGCCGACACCGGCAAGGTCCGGCACCTCGAGCGAAGCGGTCCGCCGGCGGCCGTGTTCGCCGTCGCCGACATGGATTTCATCTTCGATCCGCTGGCCCTGCAGAACGTCGTCGCCGGCGCACGGAGCCACACCAGGCCGCTCAACGACAACATCGCGTTCCTCGCCAACCTCGTCGAGGCGGCGACGGGGGATCCGCGGCTGCTGTCGATCCGCTCGCGCGGAGCGATGCAACGGCCGTTCACCACCGTGTCGCGCCTCCTGGCGGCGGCCCAGGCCCGCCATCGCGACGAGGAGGCGAGGCTTGTCGGCGCGATCGCCAGGGTGGAGGGCGATATCCGCAAGATCGTCGAGGTCGCGCAGGTCGACGACGTGAGCGCGCTGCCGCTGCCCGTCCGCCGGCA
>JAKAML010000172.1 GCA_021812845.1 Pseudomonadota bacterium | reverse complement strand
TCGTCGTATCAGACCGGCTGACGGGCAGCCCGATCCTCGAATTGGTGCGGCGCGACGCCGAGCGGATCTTCGTCGGCAAGCGGAAGAACCTGCACGAGATGCCGCAGGAGGAGATCTCGAAGCTGCTCGTCAAGCTCGCCAGGGAAGGGCGCCGCGTGCTGCGGCTCAAGGGCGGCGACCCGTTCATCTTCGGCCGCGGCGGCGAGGAGCTCGAGACGCTGGTCGAGGCCGGCGTGCCGTTCCAGGTCGTCCCCGGCGTGACCGCGGCGTCGGGCTGCGCCAGCTATGCCGGCATTCCGCTGACCCATCGCGACCACGCGCAGGTCTGCATTTTCGTCACCGGTCACGCCAAGGACGGCCGCCCCGACGTCGACTGGCCGCTGCTGCTCAGGCCCAACCAGACGGTGGCGATCTACATGGGGCTCGCGGCGCTGCCCGAGCTCGCGGCCGAGTTCCTTGCCCGCGGCGCCGATCCGACCCTGCCGGTCGGCATCGTCGAGAACGGCACGCGCATGAACCAGCGCGTCGTCACGGGCACCGTCGCCGACATCGTGCAGAAGGCGCACGACGCCGGGCTGAAGGGACCGGCGATCATCATTGTCGGCACCGTCGTCGGTCTGCACGAGAAGCTCGCCTGGTTCAATCCGAGCCAGGACGCGCCCGAACCCGGGCGCACCTTGCCGCCCCCTCTCGCCGCAGGGGCCGAGCGCCCCGGTCCCCGCGACCCCGGCCCCGCCGGCACGGGCGATGAGGCGCGCATGACCAAGGCATCAACTTGAACCGAAAACCACAAGCACGGAGGACTGGAGAATGGGAATCGATTTCAACGGCACCGAGATCGAGACGACGGGTACCGGCTATCTCGCCAACCAGGAGGACTGGAGCGAGGATCTCGGCCGGCACATGGCGGCGGCCGACGGCATCGAGCTGACGCAGGAGCACTGGGATCTCATCAACTACCTGCGCGACGAGTATTTCAACAACGGCCAGTCGACGCCCAACACGCGCACCATCGTCAAGGCGATGGCCGAGCAGTGGGGCAAGGACGTCGACCAGACCTATCTCTACAACCTGTTCCCGGGCGATCCCTCCAAGCAGGGCGGCCGCATCGCCGGCCTGCCGGAGAGCCGTCGCAAGGGCGGCTACTGATCGACGGCGCGGCGCCCGCTCTGGCCGCCGTCGCTCATTTTTTTCGGACGTCGTGTCTCGCCTTCCTCCCCCGAGGAAGGCGGGCGCGCTTCTAGACACCGACGCTCGCGGTCGAGATCATGCCGCTCTCGATGCGGTGCAGGTGAAATACGGGACGGCCCCGGCGCGAGTCGGGCAGTTCGTCGAAGTTGAGATCGGCGGCAATGCTGCCCATGGTCGACAGCGGAACTCCGCCGACCGACGAGCTGCGCGAGCGATGGACGTGTCCGGCGATAACGCCGACGACACCCGGCGCGCGAGCGATGACGCCCGCCAGCAGATCCGCCTCGGATGCGTCGCGGAATTGCAGCGACGGACCGTAGATTTCCGGCAGAGGGACCGGCGGATGGTGAAGGAACAATAGGATCGGCCGCCCTGCCGCCGCCCCGACGAGCTGCGTGAGCCTCTCGGCGCGCCCGGCGCAGTAGCCCCCCAGTTTCGATCCGCCATCGAACGTGTCGGCGGCGACGAGGCGCACGCCCGCCACGTCTGCGGCGTACTGCACGAACTCGCCGTCGCCGCCGTTCGCGCCGCAAGCGGAGAAGTCGAAGGCCCGACGGAACGCCGGCCTGCGATCGCGGTTTCCGACCGTCGCCAGCAGTGGCGCTGCGAGCCGAGACAACGCGAGCCTCGCCGCCGCGTAGTCCTCTGCGGTCGCATCGTGGACGACATCGCCGGTGTGCAGAACGACGTCGGGCGCCGGCGACAGCCGGTTGATCGCATCGACCGTTCGCCGGAGATCGCTGAGGCGCGAGCCCGCGCCCGGATCGGCGGTCGCGATGTGGGTGTCGGAGATCTGGGCGACGAGCATCGGGGAGGACGATTCCGTTGGCCCGCCCGGCACCGGATCGCGGGCGAGAGCTGCTGTGCCGCCGCAGACGGTCTTAGTCCCGCGGCAGGGCACGGCAACCCCGTGCAGTGTCGCACCCCTGATCGGCAGCTTCTAATGCACGGCCGAAGCCGCGCCGGTTAGGATCACCGCGCCGTCCGCCGGACCGCCGTCGATCGACGGCGACGCTCGCAACTGGTCGCAGGGTCCGCCGTGGTTCCCGACTGTACGCCGCCATCGGGTTGAGCTAACACGTATATTCACGAATGCGAATATATATGGTCGGCGCCGCCCGTAGAAGTGCCGGGGGCGCCGCCCGGCCACGTCGGCGACACGAACGTCGCCGACCTGAGAGCGAGGGAGCGGGGAATGGGTCTCGAGGCCAAGAAGGACGATCGCGTCGACCTCTCGGTGCCGCCGGCCGACGAGATCAAGACCACGACCTGCTACATGTGCGCCTGCCGCTGCGGGATCAAGGTCTACCTGAAGGACGGCAAGGTCCGCTACATCGAGGGCAACCGCGACCATCCGATCAACAAAGGCGTGCTGTGCGGCAAGGGCTCGGCCGGCATCATGCAGCACTATTCGCCGGCGCGGCTGAAGGCCCCGCTGCTCCGCGTCGGCCCGCGCGGCTCGGGCGAGTTCAAGGAGATCGGCTGGGATGAGGCGCTCGACATCGCCACCGGCTGGCTCGGCCGCGTCCGCACGACCGACCCGCGCCGCCTCGCGTTCTTCACCGGCCGCGACCAGTCGCAGTCGCTGACCGGCTGGTGGGCGAGCCAGTTCGGCACGCCGAACTACGCCGCGCACGGCGGCTTCTGCTCGGTCAACATGGCGGCCGCCGGCCTCTACACGTTCGGCGGCGCGTTCTGGGAGTTCGGCGAGCCCGACTGGGACTTGACCAGGTATTTCATGCTGTTCGGCGTCGCCGAGGACCACGGCTCGAACCCGATCAAGATCGGCCTCGGCAAGTTGAAGGAGCGCGGCGCCAAGGTCGTCGCCGTCAATCCCGTGCGCACCGGCTACGGCGCCATCGCCGACGAGTGGATCGGCTTGAAGCCCGGCACCGACGGCCTGTTCGTCGCGGCGCTGATCCACGAGCTGCTGCGCAACGAGAAGATCGATCTCGACTACCTGATCCGCTACACCAACGCCCCGTGGCTCGTCATCGACGATCCGGGCGCCCCCGACCACGGCCTCTTCGCGCGCACCAAGGACCAGGAGCCGCTGGCCTTCGACAAGAAGTCCGGCAAGCTCAAGAGCGCGAACGCGACCGGCATCCAGCCGGCGCTTTCCGGCCGCTTCGAGCTGCTCGACGGCCGCACCGGCGTGCCCTCGTTCGAGCTCCTGGCCAAGCGCTTCCTCAGCGACGAGTACACCCCCGAGCGCGCCGAGAAGGAATGCGCGATCCCCGCGAGCACCATCCGCCGCATCGCCGCCGAGCTCGCCGAGGTCGCCTTCGAGCAGGAGGTCGTGCTCGACATTCCGTGGACCGACTGGGCCGGCCGCCGCCAGGACAAGATGATCGGCCGGCCGATCTCGATGCACGCCATGCGCGGCATCTCGGCCCATTCGAACGGCTTCCACACCTGCCGCATGATCCACGTCCTGCAGATCCTGCTCGGCACCATCGATTGCCCCGGCGGCTTCCGCTACAAGGCGCCCTATCCGAAGTGCATCCCGCCGCGCCTGAAGCCGACCGGCCGCGAGGAGCAGGTGACGCGCAACGAGCCGCTCGGCGGCCCCCATCTCGGTTTCCCGATCGGACCCGAGGATCTGCTGATCGACGGCGACGGCAATCCGCAGCGCATCGACAAGGCGTTCAGCTGGGACGCGCCGATGGCCGCCCACGGCCTGATGCACATGGTCATCACCAACGCCGCCACGCAGGATCCCTATCCGATCGAGGTCCTGTTCATGTACATGGCGAACATGGCGTGGAACTCGACCATGAACACGCCGGCCATCATCGACCACCTGACCGCGAAGGACGACAACACCGGCGAGTACAAGATCCCGAAGATCATCTATTCGGACGCCTATTCGTCGGAGATGGTCGCCTACGCCGACCTCGTGCTCCCCGATACGACCTACCTCGAGCGGTGGGACTGCATCTCGCTCCTCGACCGGCCGATCTCCGAGCCCGACGGCCCGGCCGACGCCATCCGCCATCCCGTCGTCGAGCCCGACCGCGACGTGCGCGGCTTCCAGTCGGTGCTGATCGACCTCGGCTGGCGCATCGGCCTGCCCGGCTTCACCAACCCCGACGGCTCGCGCCGCTATCCCGGCGGCTATCCGGACTACATCGTCAATCACGAGCGGATGCCGGGCGTCGGCCCGCTGTCGGGCTTCCGCGGCAAGGATGGCGACAAGTTCGGCAAGGGCGAGCCGAACCCGAAGCAGCTCGAGGAGTACATCAAGAACGGCAGCTTCTACGTGCACCACCTCGAGCCGGGGATGCGCTACTTCAAGCACGCCAACCGCGACTACCTCGACTGGGCGCATTCGAAGGGCTATCTCGCCGAGACCGAGCAGCTCACCTTCCAGCTCTACATGGAGCCGGCGCAGCGCTTCCGCCTCGCAGCCGAAGGTCACGGCAGCATCCAGCCCCCCGAGCAGCACCGCGAGCGCATCCGGACCTATTTCGATCCGCTGCCGTT
>JAKAML010000171.1 GCA_021812845.1 Pseudomonadota bacterium | reverse complement strand
GGCTCGATCGGATGTCCGGAAAGGGTTCCATGTCTCGCGTTCGCCTGTTCGTCGCCACGAGCCTCGACGGCTTCATCGCCGACCGTGAAGGCTCGGTCGACTGGCTCGAGGCCTACGACCCGCGGCGCTACGGCTACGACGCGTTCATGGACGAGGTCGGTGCGGTCATCATGGGCCGTCGGACCTACGAGTTCGTTCGCGCCATGGGCGACGAGTGGCCCTATGCCGGAAAGCGGGCGCTGGTGTTGTCGTCGCGGACGCTGGTCGGGGTTCCCGACGGGGTGCTGCCGACGGCGCGCGGCATGGCCGGCGCGATCGAGACCGCGCGCGGCTGGACGAAGAAGGACATCTGGATCGTCGGCGGCGCGGTGGCGATGCAGTCGGCGCTGGACGGCGACCACGTCGACACCATCGAGATGTTCCTGGTCCCGGTGCTGCTCGGCCGCGGGCTGCCGCTGATCGCCGACCTCGAGCACCGCCAGGACTTGTCGTTCGAGGGTATCGAATCCTACCAGGACGGCGTCGTGAAGCTGACCTACGCGACGCGGAAGCCCGGTTGAGCGGCCGTTGCCGCCGTCGACGGATCGGGACTGTGAACCGCCGCGGTTGTCGCGGCGTAACCGGACCAGTTGGAAGGCCTGTTTGCCACGCGCCTTCCGATCGGACTGCGGCCGGGTCGCTCCATCGATCCGGCCGTTTTTCATTGCGGGTGGCGAGTCGGGTCCAGCCCGGCTCAGCTCAGCTCAGCTCCTTGATGCGGAAGTGGAGACCGCCCTTGGGCGTGAGGGTCACCGTGGCGTTGATGCCGGCCGGGTTCTGGCCGACGTACTCGGGGCGGAAGCGGCGCAGCAGCAGCGACAGCGCGAGCGTGTTCTCGACCTGGCTCATGGCACCGCCGATGCAGCTCCGCTTGCCGCCGCCGAAGGGCAGGTAGGAGTATTTGACCTGCTTCTTGGCGGCGCCGGCCATCCAGCGCTCGGGACGGAACGCCTCGGGCTCGTCCCAGAACTTCGGGTTGTGGTGCGCCCCGTAGGCGAACATCACCACGCGGTCGCCCGGCCGGATCTCCTTTCCGGCGATCACGTCGGGCTTGGCGGCGAGCCGCATCAGGCCCCAGATCGGCGGGTAGAGCCGCATGGTCTCCTGGATCACGGCACGGGTGTAGGCGAGCTGGGAGTAGTCGGCGGCGGTCGGCTCGCGGTCGCCGTAGACCTCCTCGCCTTCGCGGCGGATGCGGTCGGCGGCCTCGGGATTGCGCGAGGCCTCGTAGAGCGCCCAGGCGAGGGTGAGGGCCGTGGTCTCGGTGCCGGCCCACAGGTACTGCTTCAACTCGTCGACGGCCTGGGCCTGATCGAACTCGGGGACGCTCGGATCGGCGACCACGGCCTCGATCATCTTGAGCAGGGTGCGCTCGCGCTCCTCGCGCGGATCGGCGCCCATGACCATGGCCGGGACGCCGCCCCACACCTCCATGGCCTTGGCGGCGTCCTCCTCGGTGATCTCGAACTCCTCGCCGGCGACCTTCTTCAGGCGGATGGCCTTGTGGTTCATGACGTCGGTGTAGGTCTTGACGCACTTGAACACGAAGTGCGGGTTGAACGGCATGTCGCGGTCGAACAGCGCCTTGCAGATCATGTCGGCGGCCAGCGTCCAGGTCTGCTCGACCATCTCGAACGTCTCGCCGGTCTTGGCGAGCTCGGACCAGAGCTCCATCTTGGAGCGGATCGCGGCCAGGAAGTAGGGGACGTACTCGACGAACATGTCGGGGTGGAACGCCGGCTGCTGCGGCATCCGGATCTTCTGCCACAGCGCGCCGTCGTGGGTGATCATCGACTTGCCGAACACCGGCTTCAGGCCGTCGAAGTACTTGATGTAGTCGTCGGCCTTGGTGACGAGGACGTGCTTGAAGTGATCGGGCTCGGTCAGCAGCACGACGCGCTGGTTGGCCATGTTGACGGTGATGACCGGGCCATAGCGCTCGGCCATCTGCATCAGGATGCGCATCGGGTTCTCGTGGTCGCCCTTGTGCAGCGCGGTCAGCTTGAACCAGATGCTGTTCTCGTCGCCGAGCCCCTGGGCATGAGCGGGGGCTGCGGGCTCCGCTGCGGTGGCGTCCACGGTGGTCATGTCGATGGCATTCATGGCTCAAAGCCCTCGCGACGCCCGATCGGGCGCGGTTCACGTCGAAGAGTGGGCGCCGGGTCCACTCGGCAGCAGCGGCGCGCGGCTCGTCCGCGGCGGACGGCGGAACTCGTCTCGGCGGTCGGTGCGCGACAGTTCGGGTTCCCCCAGAATGAGTTCGAGCATGGCCTCGAGCCGATCCCCCGGACGTGCCGCAGAGGCTCCTCGGGATCGCTTCCGGGTCGGGGCCGGATGTGGCCGGGGCCGGGGAAGGGTCCGCGTGGACAAAGGCACGCGCTCGGTCAGTAGCACTCGAATTTCGGCGGTGTCCAATCACGCGCGATGTCGCATCGCGACTTTCGTTCGATGCGATGTTGATCAGCAACGGTCATGTAACGACAGACTCGAGACTTGGCGAGAACAGCGCGTCGTCCTGGTTAACACTCTGCAATAGTTGAATTGTCTCGCCCGAAACGCGCGCGCGGCCGGAAGCCAGGAGCGCCAGCGCGTGCGGATAGAGCCGGTGCTCGGCCGCGAGCACGCGCCTGCCCAGCGTTTCCGGCGTATCTCCGGGCACGACCGGGACGGCGGCCTGGGCGATAATCGGGCCGGTGTCCATCTCGAGCCGGACGAGGTGCACGGTGCAGCCGGCGATCTTCACCCCTTCGCGCAGCGCCCGCTCGTGGGTGTCGAGCCCCGGGAATGCGGGCAGCAGGGACGGGTGGATGTTGACGAGGCGGTCGCGCCAGCGGTCGACGAAACCCTTGGTCAGCATCCGCATGAAGCCGGCGAGGCAGACGATTTCGACCCCCGCGTGGAGGAGGGCGGCATGGAGCCGGTCCTCGAAGGCGGCCCGCGTGGCGAAGGCCTTGTGGTCGAGCGCGAGGGTCGCGATGCCCTGCGCCGCGGCCCAGGGGAGGCCCGCGGCCTCGGGGCGATTGGCAATCACGACGGCGATCTCTGCCGGCCAGGCGGGATCACGCGCGGCCGCGACGAGGCTCATCATGTTCGAGCCGCGTCCCGAGATCAGGATCGCGGCGCGCTTTCTCGGGGTGCTCATCGGGGAGCGTCATCGCAAGATCCGCGCGCGCCCGCAAGTGGAGCCGCGATCCCCTCCCCTACTGTTTCAGCCGGTAGCCCGTCCTGAAGATCCAGGTCACGACGGCGAGGCAGAGCGCCAGGAAGCCGAGCGTCATGACGAGGCTCGTCGCGATGGAGACGTCGGAGATGCCGTAGAAGCTCCAGCGGAAGCCGCTGACGAGATAGACGATGGGATTGAACAGCGTCACGGTCTGCCAGAACGGCGGCAGCATACCGACCGAGTAGAAGGTGCCGCCGAGGAAGGTGAGCGGGGTGATGACGAGGAGCGGGATGATCTGCAGCTTCTCGAAGCCGTCCGCCCAGACACCGATGATGAACCCGAGCATACTGAACGTCACCGCCGTCAGCACCAGGAACAGCAACATCCACAGCGGGTGGTCGATGCGCAGCGGCACGAAAAGACTGGCCGTGGCCAGCACGATGAGCCCGAGAACGATCGACTTCGTCGCCGCCGCGCCGACGTAGCCGACGACGATCTCGATGGGCGACACCGGCGCCGACAGAAGCTCGTAGATCGTGCCGGTGAAACGCGGGAAGTAGATGCCGAACGAGGCGTTCGACGTGCTCTCGGTCAACAGCAGCAGCATGACGAGGCCCGGCACGATGAAGGCGCCGTAGGACACCCCGTCGATCTCGGCGATGCGCGAGCCGATCGCCGCCCCGAAGACGATGAAATAGAGCGACGTCGACAGCACCGGCGAGACGATGCTCTGCAGGAGCGTCCGGCCCCAGCGGGACATCTCGAACATGTAGATCGCGCGCACGGCCTCGAGGTTCATCGCGTGCTCCTCACGAGATCGACGAAGATGTCCTCGAGCGAACTCTGCCTGGTCTCGAGGTCCCTGAACGCGATCCCGGCCGCCCGCATGTCGCCGAGCAGCGCCGTGATGCCGGTCCGGTCGGCGCGGGTATCGTAGGTGAAGACGAGCTCGTGACCGTCGGCGGCGAGCTGCAGGCCTTGACGGGAGAGCCCGGCGGGGATCTCGTCGAGCCTCGCGTGGAGCTCGAGGACGAGCTGCTTCCTGCCGAGCTTGCGCATCAGCTCGACCTTCTCCTCGACCACGATGATGTCCCCCCTGGCGATCACGCCGACGCGGTCGGCCATCTCCTCCGCCTCATCGATGTAGTGGGTGGTGAGGATGATCGTCACGCCCGACGACCTGAGCGCGCGCACGATGTCCCACATCTCCCGCCGCAACTCGACGTCGACGCCCGCCGAAGGCTCGTCGAGGAACAGGATTCTCGGCTCGTGGGCGAGCGCCTTGGCGATCAGGAGCCGCCGCTTCATGCCGCCCGACAGCGTCATGATGCGGGCGTCGCGCTTGTCCCACAGCGAGAGCTGTCTCAGGACGTGCTCGATGTGGGCGGCGTCGGCCGGCTTGCCGAAGAGGCCACGGCTGAACCTCACCGTCGCCTCGACCGTCTCGAACATGTCGGTCGCGAGCTCCTGCGGCACGAG
>JAKAML010000170.1 GCA_021812845.1 Pseudomonadota bacterium | reverse complement strand
GGCCGGGCAGCCGGGCGCGGTGGGCGCGGCGAAAGGGCAGGGCGCGGCGGGGGCCGCCGCCGGGCAGGCGCCCGCGTCGGCGGAGGAAGCGCCGCTCGAGCCACGCCGGCGCGTCCGGCGGTAGGCCGGGGGATCGCCGCCCTGGCTCCGATCCCGTGCGGGCACTCATGCGGCATCGGCCTGCGATCTCGTTCCGCCAGGCGCTGTGTCTCCCGTCCGCTCAGCTCCGGAGCGCGCGGACGGCGGCGAGCACCTCCTCGGCGTGGCCGGGCACTTTGACCTTGCGCCACAGCCGCGCGACGCGGCCTTTCGCGTCGACGAGGAAGGTCGCGCGCTCCACGCCCATGTACTTCCGGCCGTACATCGACTTCTCCACCCAAACGCCGTAGCGGCGGGCGACGGCCTTGTCCTCGTCGGCGGCGAGGGTGACGGCGAGATCGTGCTTCTCGCCGAACGTGCGATGGCTCGCGACGCTGTCGGGCGAGACGCCGACGACCACCGCGCCGGATGCGTCGAAGGCGGCCCTGAGGCAAGTGAAATCCTTGGCCTCCCGAGTGCAGCCGGAGGTGTCGTCCTTGGGGTAGAAGTAGAGCACGACCGCTTTGCCGCGGTGCTCGCGGAGCGACACGGCGTCGCCGTCGGCGGTGGGCAGGGAGAAGTCGGGGGCGGGATCGCCCTCGGTGATCGGACGGGCTTCGGTCATATGGGCTAAGTGCCTTCCTTTTGTCGCTTTTCCGCCATCCACATCGATCCCGAGCAGGCGTTCACGGACTGGCACCGCCACATGGGTCGCGGCGGCATCGACGGCACGCGCGGGATCGGACGCGCCGGCCCTGTCGCCTATCCGGAGGCGGCGCGGGTCGACTCGAGGGCTATCGCGGATCGGGCCCCGCGGGCAAGCGGCGGGTCGTGGGGCGACGGGATGGGCGGCGGCGCCGGGGCGGGCTCCATCGCGCCGGTGGCGGCATCCCGCGCCGTCGCGGGCCCGACCGGAAGGCACGGCCGCAAGCAGGAAGGGTCCGTGCCGGAATCACCCGGTTGGGATATGCCGGTCTGGTGGGATGCGGGCAGGGCGGCGCGGGTGGCCACTAGTGCCGTTCAGGCCGCGAAGTCCGCAGCCGAGCACACGGAGGAAGGAAGCGGACTTCGCGGTCACGACACGAGGGCAAGGCGGGATCGGCGGGTGACGGGATCACTTGTGGCGGGCAGGCCGCGGCGCGGCGGCGACGATGAACGGGGGAGCGGTCTTGGGGTCTGACATCGGCGGACCAGCGACGCGGGAAAAGACCGCCGGGAGAGCCCCCGGACGGACGGACGGCGGCGACGCGACGCGCGCCGAGAGACCGGCCGCCGAGCGCACGCAGGACGGCGCCCAGGAGCGCACCTCCAGCCGGTTCTCTCAACAGACGGGCCAACCGACGGGCCAACGGTTGGGCCAGCAGTTGCGCCAGCGGGCGGGCGATCCGGCGCGCGCCGCGCCCCACGCGCGGCAGACCCTGCCCGCGGTCGAGGCGGCCCTGGACGACGACGCCGACGACGAGGCGCCCGACGGCCTGCTCCGCCGCGCCGGACGGGTCGGCTGGCACGTCGTCGTGGTGCTGCTGCCGGTGTTCCTGCTGGCGGGGCTCGCGGCCGGGCTCGGCTACGTGCGGCTGAAGCACGGGCCGGTGTCGCTGAAGCCGCTCGCCGGTCCCATCGCGCAGGGCCTCGGCGCGGAGCTGCCGGGCTTCGACGTCCGCATCGACGACGCGGTGCTGCGGCTCGCTGCCGACGGCAGCTTCGAGTTTCGCCTGAAGGACGTGCGGATCCACGAGAAGGACGGCGATCTCGTGGCGTCGGCACCGGAGGCGGCGGCGCATCTCAGCATGGACGGGTTGTGGTCGTGGCGGCTCGTGCCGTCGCGGATCGACCTGATCGCGCCGCGGCTCAACCTGCTCGTCGACGAGGCTGGCAACGTCGCGTTGACGTTCACGGAGACGCCGAGGACCGACGCCGCCGCGGTTGATGCGGCCGCTGCGTCGCCGGGGAGTACGGGCCCGGGTGCTTCCGGGCCGGGGGGGGCGGGGCCGGGAGAGTCCCCGGCCAAGGGCGGGCCGCCGCCTGTCGGCGCGCGAGACGCCTTGGGCGCCGATGCGCCGGGTCTCAAGCGGATCGACCTCGCGCGCATGTTGACCGAGCAGTCGCGGCGGGCGCGGCGCGGGCTCGACGCGACCTCATACCTGCGCGAGATCGGAATGCGCGATGCGACGATCCTGGTCGACAACCAGGGCCGCAAGACGCACTGGCGGGTGCCGGAGCTGTCGATCGATCTCGAGCACAAGAAGCGCTCCAGCGTGATCGCCGGCCTGGTCAAGGTGCAGTCGACGCAGGGGCCGTGGTCGATCGGGTTCCGCACGGAGGAGAGCGACAAGACCAACTCGCTGGTGTTCAAGGCGGCGATCCGCGATTTCGTGCCGGCGGCGATCGACGGCGGCGTGCCCGGCCTCGGCCCGCTCGAGGCGCTCGGCATCCCGCTCGCCAGCGACGTGACGATCGACTTGACGAGCGACGGCGAGATCCGCGCGGCGACGGCGGCGGTCGAGATCGGGCGCGGCCGGATCGGCGGCCGCGTCGCCGGCGCGCCGGCGCTCGCCGTCGAGGGGGGGCTGCTCGACATTGCCTACGACGCCGCGGCGCGCCGGTTCGAGCTGAAGCCGTCGCAGTTGAGGTGGGGCGGCGGCCGCATGACGCTCTCGGGCGCGATGCGGGGCGGCGTGACGACCGACGGCCGTCCGGGCTGGGTGTTCGAGGCCACAGCGACCGAAGGCGCGCTGACGGCCGCCGACATCGGCATGGCGCCGCTGGTGCTCGACGCCTTCCGCCTCGCCGGGCACTGGCTGCCGGCCGAGGGGCGGCTGCAGGTCACGCAGGCGGCGGTCAAGGCCGGCGGCGCCGAGATCGTCGGCGAGGCGGAGATCGACACGCGGCCGACGGCAAGCGGAGTGCGCGTGTCGGCGCGGTCGGGCGCGATGGCGCTCGAGACGCTGAAGGCGATGTGGCCGCAGGGCGTGGCGCCGGGCGCGCGCAAGTGGGTCGCCGGGCACGTCAGCCGCGCGAAGGTGCAGGCGGCGACGTTCGGCTATCTCTCCGGCACCCACCTGCGCGAGCAGGCGCCGGGCGCGGCGGCGGGCGCCGACCGGCTGACGCTCGCGATCGAGGCCGCCGACGCGGTGCTGCAACCGGTGGCCGGCATGTCGCCGGTCGAGGCGCCCAAGGCGCTCGTCAATCTCGAGAACGCGACGCTCGAGGTCGCGGTCCCGGAGGCCGCGATCGCGGTCGGGCCCGGCCGCAGGGTGCCGCTCAAGGCGCTGCGACTGCTGGTCGCGGACGTCGTGCCCAAGGTTCCCGACGGCGAGGTCTCGTTCAAGGTCCAGGGCGCGCTGCCGCCGGTGCTCGCCGTGCTCGACCAGGAGCCGCTCGGGCTGTTGCGCAAGGCCGGACATTCCTTCGACGGCCTCGACGGCAAGGTCGAGGCCCAGATCCGGCTCAGGATGCCGCTCAGCGAGGAGATCGCGGTCGAGGACATCCGCTTCGACGGGCGGGCGCGGGTCTACGAGGCGCGCGGCAAGCAGCTCGTCGGCGGCTACGACGTGCAGGGCGCGACGGTGACATTCGATCTCGCCGAGGCGTCGATCGACGCGAAGGGCGAGATGCTGGTCGGCGGCGTCCTGGCGAAGATCGGCTGGCAGCACATCATGGGCGCCGACGAGGACCGCCAGCCGCCGCTCCGGGTCACCGCGACCCTCGACAACTCCGACCGCAACCAGCTCGGTCTCGACATCGGCCATTTCGTGCAGGGCGAGGTGCCGGTCGAGGTCACGGTCACGCGCGGCGCGCGCGGGGTGCCGCAGGTAAGGGCGCGGGCCGACCTGACGAGCGCCGAGCTGATGCTCGACGCGGTGGCGTGGCGGAAGGCGCCCGGCCGCACGGCCTACCTGCAGTTCGACATCCAGAAGCCGCGGCCGGGCCGGACCGAGCTCGTCGACGTCAAGCTCGCCGGCGACGACGTGGCGATCGAGGGTACGGCCGCGCTCGGCCCGGACAACCGGCTGCGCGAGTTCCACTTTCCCGAGTTCACCTTGAACGTGGTGTCGCGGCTCGACATCCAGGGGCGGCACTCGCCGGCCGGCGTGTGGGACGTCAAGGTGCGCGGTCGGACGTTCGACGGTCGCGACTTCTTCCGCTCGCTGTTCACCGTCGGTGCGGCGTCGGACAAGGGCGGCAAGCCGCAGAAGGCCCGCGACGGCGTCGATCTCGACGCCGACGTCGATACCGTGCTCGGCTTCTCCGACACCTCGCTCAAGGGGCTCAGGATCAAGGCCTCGAAGCGCGGCGGCAGGCTGGTCTCGCTCGAGGCCAGCGGTGCGCTCGACAGCGGCAAGCCGGTCTCGGCGACGATCCCGAACGAGCCGAAGGAGACGCGGCGGCTGCTCGCCAACACGACCGACGCCGGCCAGGCTTTCAAGCTGGTCGGCTTCTACCCCAACGTGCAGGGCGGGCGGGCGCGGCTCGAGGTCAACCTCGAGGGCAAGGGGGCGGCCGAGAAGACGGGCATCCTGTGGGTCGAGGATTTCGTCGTGCTCGGCGACCCGGTGGTGGCGGAGGTCGTCGGCAGCGCCGGCGACGATCCCATCGACCGCACCGGCGCGCGGACCAAGCAGCGCATGGTGCGGCAG
>JAKAML010000169.1 GCA_021812845.1 Pseudomonadota bacterium | reverse complement strand
TGACCGCCCGCTTCCGGCTCCGGGCCGGTCCCGGAGGCGCTCTCGAACTGAACGGCGGATGACACGCCGGTTCAGTTCGAGTTCAAGCCGGCCCGCGCAGAGTGCGCCCATCAGTCCGATACGCCCCGCCGATGGACGGTGTGGCGCCACCCGATGAAGAGGCAACTCCGATGACGACCACCGCCAAGTCGCTCACTCTTGCCGCCGCGCTCATCGCCGCAACCACCGGCCTCGCTGCGGCCCATTCGACCAAGGAGATCGACCGCACACAGGCCGCCCAGTTCGAGCGCATCGATCAGGCGCGGCTGCGCGGCGAGCTGACCAAGCGCGAGTACCGCGAGCTCCTCGACGAGCAGAACCGCATCGCCGAGCAGAAGCGGGCCGCCAAGGCCGACGGCCACGTGACCGGCCGCGAGCTGCGCAAGCTCAAGGAGTCCCAGGCCGAGGCTCGCAGCCACATCGCCGAGGAGACCTCGGACAGGCAGAAGTCGTGGTTGCGCCGCTGGCTCTACCGGACGCGCTGAGCACCGCGTCCCACATCGCTTCCTCCGAGCCTGCCTCAGTGCCGCCCTCCCCCGGGCGGCCTTTTTTTCGTCGCGGGCGTCGTCCTTCCGATCTGCGCAATCCAGCCGGCTCCGCGCAGGGGAGTTGCCGGGCGCACAGAAACATGAATGCCGGCTGCTCGGATCATTCAGAGGCAGTTCAAGGCGGCTCGGGCATCGTGCAGTCATGGTCGGAGGCGGCGGGTGCCTTCTCCGATGTCAACCGAACCGAGGAACCGCACCATGTCGAAGCTGATCGTCACCGCCGCCGCTGCCGCAACGACCCTGACGCTCGCCACCGCGCCCGCCTTCGCCGACCGCGTCGACGCACGCCAGGCCCGTCAGGCCGACCGCATCGAGCATGGCATCCGCAACGGCTCGCTGACCCGTCAGGAGGCCGCCCGCCTCAAGGCCGAGCAGGAGCGCATCGCCGCGATGGAGCGTCAGGCCGAGCGCGACGGCCGCGTGACGCGCGAGGAGCGCGCGCGCCTCGACGCCGCGCAGGACCAGGCGAGCCGCCACATCCGCGCCGAGAAGCACGACTCCGAGACCCGCGGCAACCGAGGCCGCTGGGGCTGGGGCCGCTGGGGCTGGGGCCGCCACGATGGCCGCAGCGTGTTCAACGACTACGCCGACAATCGCCGCTGGTATCGCCGCTGGTGGTGATCCGGGAGGCGAACCGGGCGCCAGAACGTCCGCTCGGCCATGCGACGGGCCGCCCGATGGGCGGCCCGTTCGCGTTCATGTCGGAGAACGGACCGCGCGCCGCGCCGGGTTGTGACCCGCGCGCATCACCTCCCTCGGCATCGCCGCGATCTGATCGCCCATTAGGCTTTGGGTAACGCCGCCGCCCCTACGCTCGGACCACGCCGACGGCTGTTCAATTCATCGCGGAGCGAGTGGAGCATGGGGCACTTCGGGGGGCACTTCGGGACGGTTCCGTTGGCCGGGATCCTGGCTGAGGGGCGCATCACGCGCGCCGACGTCGAGCGTCTGCGGCTCGAATTCCGCGTGGCCGGGATCGGCACGGCGGACGAAGCCGAGGCGCTCGTCGTGCTCGACGGGGCCACGACCGACCGCGATCCGGCGTGGCCGCTGTTCCTCGCCGAGGCGCTCGCCGAGTACATCGTCCGCACCGCCGCGCCCGAGGGCTACGTTTCGGCGGCCAACGCACGGTGGCTGCTCGACCGGATGGCGCCCGGCGGCCGCATCGCGAGCAAGACCATGCTCGACGTGGTGCTCCGCGTCCTCGCCTCGGCGCGCTGGGTTCCGATCGGGCTCGCGCTCGCGGCCATGGAAGCGGTGCGGCTGGCGGTGGTCGAGGGGCGCGGGCCGCTGCGCGACGGCGGCGATCTGCCGGCCGGCAGAATCACCGCCCGTGACGTCGAGATCCTGCGCGGCATCCTCTATGCGTTCGCCGGTTACGGCTACGTGCCTCTGACGCGCGACGAGGCCAAGCTGCTGGCGGCGATCGACGACGCGACGGCGGTCGGCACGCCGAACGCCGATTGGATCGACCTCTACGTCAAGGCGATGGCGAACGCGGCGCTGTCGGCCTCTGGCTACGGCATCGGATCCCGCGAGCGGGCGCTGGCGCGCTCGGCGCCGACGGCGGACGGCGACGATCGCCAGTCCGCGACGGCGCTGCGCCGGATGATGCTCGCCGGCGGCTACGGCGACGTGCTCGACGACTACGCGCCGCTGTCGGTCGAGGACCGGACGCTGGCCCGGCTCGAGCGGCAGCGGGTCGAGATCATCACGGGCGAGGAGATCCAGCCCGTCGATCCGGATTGGCTCGCAGCGCGAATCGGCCGCGGCGAGGCGGCGTCGGTCGCGACGGCGGCACTCGCCGATCTCCTTGCCGTGGCGCGTGACCGTCTCGGCGGGCCGCTCGCGGCGGCGATCGAGTGTCGTCAGACCCTGTCGCCGAGGCCGGTGGCGGCCTGACCGTCCGGCCGCGTCTGCCGGTCGACCGGCAGAGCAAGTCCGTGGCCCGCGGCCATTTTGCTGCTGAATTCGATCTGCATACGGCCTAGAACGGTGCCGGGAACGAGCCGGCGCCGGGATCGGGCGTGCGCCGGGCGATGTGGAGACGACCGTCGGCGGCTCGCCGAAACGCCGCCGCGAGGGAGATTGCCGATGGCCGGACCGTCGACCGGAACGCAACTGCGCGAGCTGATCCTCGTCGTCGGGCCCGCCGCCGCGCTGATCGCCGGGGCGTTCTGGCTCGCCTACCAATTCGTCGAGCCGGCGCCGCCCAAGGTGATCCGGATGACGACGGGCGGGGAGAGCGGCGCCTACTTCCGCTTCGGCCAGCGCTACGCCGAGCTGATGAAGGCGTCGGGGGTCAGAATCGAGGTCGTGCCGTCGGCCGGCTCGGTTGAGAACGCCAAGCGCCTCGACGACCCGGCATCGGGCTTCAAGCTCGGCCTGCTGCAGGGCGGCATCGCCAACGCGACCACCTCGCCGGACCTCGTCTCGCTCGGTCGCGTGTTCCTCGAGCCGCTGTGGATCTTCTATCGCGGCGAGGCGACGCGGACCCGGCTCGGCGAGCTGAGGGGCCAGCGGCTCGCGGTCGGCGGCGAAGGCAGCGGCACGCGGGTTCTGGCCGAGACGCTGCTCGCCGCCAACCAGGTGACGGCCTCCAATGCGACACTGCTCGCGGTCTCGGGACAGAAGGCCGTCGACGCGCTGCTGGCCGGGGAGGCGGACGCCATCTTCCTCGCCTTCGCGCCCGAGGCGCCGATCATCCAGGGCCTCTTGCGGAACCCCTCGGTCAAGCTCATCAGCCTCGCCCAGGCCGAGGCCTACACGCGCATCTTTCCCTATCTCGCCAAGGTGGTGCTGCCGCAGGGGGTGATCGATCTCGATGGCAACGTGCCGCCGGCCGACGTGACGCTCGTTGCCGCCCAGGCGGCTCTGGTCGCTCGCGCCGACCTGCACCCGGCGCTGGCGGAGCTGATGGTCGACGTGGCCCGCGCCGTGCACGGCACGGGCGGCCTGTTCCAGCGCATCGGCGATTACCCCAAGGGCCTCGATCCCGAGTTCCCGATGTCGGACGACGCGGAGCGGATCTACAAGAACGGGCAGCCGTTTCTGCGCCGCTTCCTGCCGTTCTGGATCGCCAATTTCATCGAGCGGATGGTGGTGCTCGTGGTTCCCCTCGCCACCATCCTGATCCCGGTCGCCAAGATCCTGCCCTGGCTCTACGAGTGGCGGATCAAGCAGCGCCTGCTCTACTGGTACGGGCAATTGAAGGCTCTCGAGCGGCGGATCGGCCCCGGGCGCGGCGAGGGCGCGCGAAGCGGCGCCGCCGCGGAACAGCACGCCCTGAATCTGGCCGAGATCGAGCGCATCGAGGAGGCGGTGAGCCTCATTCCCGTGCCGCTCCGGTATTCCGACCGGCTGTACGAGCTGCGCGCGGCCATCGACCTCGTGCGCAACCGGCTGGCCTCGGCGGCCTGATCCCGGAAAGGTCGATCCCCGGCTTCCGGACCGCCGTATTCTAGTCTTTGGTCGCTGTCGGTCGCTGTTGTCGGCGCCTGACGCGGCGTCTAGAACACGCGGTGGGCGTTTGCCCCCAGATCCCCGAAACAGGACCCGAGCCCGCGATGTTCAAGAAGATCCTGATTGCGAACCGTGGCGAGATCGCCTGCCGCGTGATGAAGACAGCCCGCAAGATGGGCATCAAGACGGTCGCGGTCTACTCGGACGCCGACCGGGACGCGATGCACGTCGAGATGGCGGACGAGGCGGTGCACATCGGCCCGCCCGCTGCGGCGCAGTCCTATCTCGTGATCGAGAAGATCGTCGACGCCTGCCGCAAGACCGGCGCCGAGGCCGTCCACCCGGGCTACGGCTTCCTGTCGGAAAGGGAGGCATTCCCCATCGCGCTCCAGAAGGCCGGGATCGTGTTCATCGGCCCGAACCCCAAGGCGATCGCGGCCATGGGAGACAAGATCGAGAGCAAGAAGGCGGCGGCGGCCGCCAAGGTCTCGACCGTGCCGGGCTTCCTCGGCGAGATCGCCGACGCGAAGCACGCGGTCAAGATCGCCGACGAGATCGGCTATCCGGTGATGATCAAGGCCTCGGCCGGCGGCGGCGGCAAGGGAATGCGCATCGCCTGGACCAAGGACGAGGTGGCGGACGGTTTCACGTCCTCGCGCAACGAGGC
>JAKAML010000168.1 GCA_021812845.1 Pseudomonadota bacterium | reverse complement strand
AGGCGACGACCGATCCGGCAAGCGGCAGTCTGGCGTGCTCGGCCTTGATCGCGGCGATGCGCACCGAGTTGACGCGGCTCATCTGACCGGCGCCGATGCCGACCGTCGCCCGGTCGCGGGCATAGACGATGGCGTTCGACTTGACGAACTTGGCGATCTTCCAGGCGAACAGCAGGTCGGCCATCTGGGCGTCCGTCGGCTTGACGCGCGTCACCGTCTCGAGCTCGTCGTGCAGCGCGAGGTCGGCCTCCTGCACGAGCAGCCCGCCGGTCACCTTCTTGTAGTCGAGCCGCTCTGCGACCGTCGCGGGCCAGGCGCCGGTGACGAGCAGACGCACGTTCTTCTTCGCCGCGACGACGGCGGTGGCGTCGGCGTCGGCGCCAGGCGCGACGATGACCTCGACGAACTGCCGCTCGACGATCGCGCGGGCGGTCGCGGCGTCGAGCGGCCGGTTCAATGCGATGATGCCGCCGAACGCCGATTCGGCATCGGTCTCGAAGGCGCGGTCGTAGGCCGCCTCGAGCGTCGCGGCTTCGGCCACGCCGCACGGATTGGCGTGCTTGACGATCACGCACGCCGGGCGCTCGCGGAACTCCTTGACGCATTCGAGCGCCGCGTCGCTGTCGGCGATGTTGTTGTAGGAGAGCTCCTTGCCGAGAAGCTGTCGCGCGCTCGAGATCGAGCCCGGCTCCGGACGCTGGGCGACGAAGAACGCGGCCTGCTGGTGGGGGTTCTCGCCGTAGCGGAGATCGATCGCCTTGCGGAACTGGACCGTGAAGGTGCGCGGGAAGCCCGCGGCGCGCCCGTCCGCGCTGCCGGCCACAGCGCCGAACCAGTTGGAGATCGCCGCGTCGTAGGCGGCGGTGCGGGCATAGGCCTTGCCGGCGCAGGACTGGCGGAACGCGAACGTCGTCGCGCCGCCATGGGCGGCAAGCTCGTCGAGCAGCGGCTGGTAGTCCTCGGGGTCGACGACGACCGTCACGCTGTCGTGGTTCTTGGCGGCGGCGCGGATCATCGCCGGGCCGCCGATGTCGACGTTCTCGACGCACTCGGCGTAGCCCGCGCCCTTGGCGACGGTGGCCTCGAACGGATAGAGGTTGACGATCAGGAGATCGATCGGCGCGATGCCGTGCTCGGCGGCCGCGGCGTCGTGCTCGGCGTCGCCGCGCACGGCGAGCAGACCGCCGTGCACGTTCGGATGCAGGGTCTTGAGCCGCCCGCCCATCATCTCCGGGAAGCCCGTCACGTCGGCGACGTCCCGCACATCGAGGCCGGCCGCCTTCAATACCGCGGCTGTGCCGCCGGTCGAGATCAGCTCGATGCCGGCCGCGGCCAGCGCCTTGGCGAGCATCTCGAGGCCGGTCTTGTCGGAGACGGAGATCAGCGCCCGCCGGATCCTGGCGTCGCTCCTGGCCGGGGCGTCGGTGTCGGCTCCGGTCGTCGTCCCTGCCGTCGTGCCGGGCGTCGTCCCGGTCCTGGTTCGCGCGTGTCCCACGTTACCCGATCCCTGTTGCTGTCCGCTCGCTATCGCGAGCTTATCAGAGCGCCGCCTCGAGGCGCCATCGAACCTCCGTCTCGCCCGGCGTGGCGCCGCGGACCACGATCTGGACGCTGCGGCGGGGGCCTGACGAGTCGGCGAAATGGATGCTCTCCTCGACGGTTGTCGACGCGCCGTCGACGGCGAAGCGCCACGTCGCACCGTCGGCGAGCACGATCGTGGCGCCGCCGGGCGTCGCGTCGGTGCAGCGCACGTCGGGATGGAGATGGAAATGAATGGCGAACGGGATGTCGCGCTTCAGGCGGAGCGCGCCCCGCGGCGGCGCGAGGCGGTCGGAGCCCTCGATCAGCCGTCCGTCGGCCGAGACCGCGATGCGCCGCCGGTGCAGCAGGCCGTAGCGCTCGAGATAGCCGTCGTGTGCGGCCTCGAGCGCGATCGTGCCGCCGTTGTCCACCGTGTCCTCGGTGATGCGGGCCGTGACGTGATCGGGGCCGCGGATCACCGCGCCGCCGGCCAGCGCCTCGAGCCGCTCGTGGCGCACGAGACGGGACGACGATTTCTCGTCGAGCACCAGCGTCGAATGGCTGGCCGTCGCCCGCGATGCAGCGCGCCAGTCGAGGTCCGACGCCCCCGGCGCACCGCCGTTGACCAGCATCAGTTGCGCACCGGAGCTGACCTCGAACGACAGCGCGCCGGCGTGCGCCTCGCCCGCGATCTCGAGCGGCGGCGGCGGCCCGACGTCGGCGATGACCACGAGACCGTTACGCTCGAGGCGCGCATAACCGGTGGCGGGCGCATGGGCCGGCAGCGTGATCTCGGCATCGCCGTAGGCGAGCACGGTCGCGAGCGCGGCGGGCGACGCCACCCCCATGCCGTTGAAGCGCGCCAGGCGGCCGTCGCCGAGCCGCAGCATCCTGAGCATCCGCAGCATCCCGGCGAGCGCGCTGGCGAGCCCGGGCGGCACCGGCCGGTCGCGGGCGGCGAAACACTGGCGGAGCGGCAGGAAATCGAGCATCAGCTCGACCAGCACCGCGGGATTGCGGCCGACATGGCCGCCGTCGGGCAGGATCTGGCGTTCGACCTCCTCGCTGAACGCGCGCACCACGCCCTCGAGCTGGCGGTCGTGGCCTGCGATGCAGAGATCGGCCAGCACGAGTGCCGTCAGCGCCACGAGCCGCGACTGTCCGGACGGGGCGTTGCGCCAGCCCGACGACAGGCGGACGAGCTGGCGGCCCAGATTCTCGGTCAGGGCGTCGTAGGTCTTGTGGTCGCCGCCGTCGAGCAAGAGGTCGGCGTGGGTGAGCCACGAGATCAGCCGCCGTCCGGCGACACCCGGCTCCCACGCGAGGCCGGACCCGTTGCCGTGCCGCAGCGCCCATTCGACGGCGAGCCGGCGCGCCAGCTCGGCTGCGGCAGCCGCCTGCGCCTCGTCCGAGCGGTCACGGCTGACCGCGGCCAGGTGCCGGAGCCAGCCGAAACCGTGCAGCGCGCGAGCCCAGCTCTCCGACGGCGGGGCGATGTCGAACGGCGACGCGTCGTCGATGTGGGCGATGGTACCGGCGAGCCCGAACTGACCGGCCTCGATCTCGTGCCACAGGCTCGGATCGGCGTTGCGCAGCTCCTGCGGCACGATCAGCAGGCGGTCGGCGACCGGCGATCCGTAGCGCCAGCGCAAGAGTCGCGAGCCGAGCGTGCGCGCCACCGCGGTGCGCCGCCGCTGGTCGGCGCCGAGCGCCGCCAGCCTCATGCGCTCCGAGATCGACAACCGCAGCATCCCACCCCCTGGCGCGTCCGTTCCCGGCCCAGGATCGAGACGGCTGGGCCCAGCCAGGGGGTACCCCCGGAAGTCGGTCAAAACAAGGGTGTCCGGCCGGTGGTCTGTGGACGCAGCCGGTCAGGGAGCCCGTTTCAGCCGTGCGGCGTAGAAGCCGTCCATGCCGGTCACCGTCTCGTCGGCCGTGGCGGGGCTCGACGGGAAGGTGCGCAGATCGCCGTCCGGGGTCAGGAGTTGCGCCAGTCCGCCGACCTCGCGTGCCGCGACCGGCACCCGGCACACGTCGGGCCGCGCGGCGAGGATGCGGGCGACCTGCGCGACGCCCTCCTCGGGTTCGAGCGAGCAGGTGCAATAGACGAGGGTGCCGCCCGGCCGAACCAGGGCCAGCGCGCGGTCGAGGAGCTCCGACTGCAACGCCGCCAGCGCCGCGACGTCGGACGGCCGCTTCAGGTGGAGGATATCGGGATGCCGGCGGATTGTGCCGGTCGCCGTGCACGGCGCGTCGAGCAGCACGGCGTCGAACGTCCGGGCGGGCTGCCAGGTCCGAACGTCGGCGGCGACGAGATCGGCTTTCAGGTGCAAGCGGCGGAGGTTGTCCTCGACGCGGGCGATGCGCTCGGCCGATGCGTCGACCGCCGTCACCTCGGCGCCCGCGGCAGCGAGCTCGGCCGTCTTGCCGCCGGGCGCGGCGCAAAGGTCGGCGACGGCCGATCCGCGCACGTCGCCGAGCAGCCGCGCGGGCAAGGCCGCGGCCGCGTCCTGGACCCACCAGGCGCCGTCCGCATAGCCGTCGAGATCCTCGATCCGCCCGCCGCCCGCAAGCCGCAACGAGCCGGTCGGCAGCACCCGCGCGCCGAGCCGCGCCGCCCAGCCGTCGGCATCGCACTTGATCGAGAGATCGAGCGGCGCCTCCGCGAGCGAAGCCTCGGCGATCCGCCGCGCCGCAGCCCCGCCGTAGGTCGCCTCCCAGCGGCTCCACATCCAGTCCGGAACGTCGAGCCGCGGCGTGTCGAGCGCCTCGAGCCGACGCCTGCCGTCGGTCGCAATGCGCCGCAGCACGGCATTGACGAGCTTGTCGAGATGGCGGCCGTGCGGCGTCCGGCGGCTCTGCTCCACGGCGAGGCTGATGGCGGCGTGCGGCGGGGTCGCGAGCAGCAGGAGCTGCGCCGCGCCGAGCAGCAGCACCACGCCCACCTCGCGATGCTTGTCGGCGAGCGGCTTCTCGAGGAATGACGCGACGACGGACTGCAGTGTCCCGGCGCGGCGCAGGGTCGTCGCTGCGAGCAGCCGCGCGAACGCGCGGTCGCGGGGCGGCATCCCGGCCGCGTCGGCGAGATCGGCGGCCTTGCGCAACCCCTCGTCGAGAGACCGTCCGAGCAGCATGACGTTGCCGACCGCCGCCGCCGCCGCGCGCCGCGCCGGCAGTCCGACAGGCTCGTCGCGCGCCGGGCGT
>JAKAML010000167.1 GCA_021812845.1 Pseudomonadota bacterium | reverse complement strand
CGGCGACTACTACTGCCGGTCGATCCGCAACATGAACCCTGACGGCAGCCTGTCGTTCTTCTGCGCCATCGACGAGGGCCTGGTGTTCACCGTCGCCCGGCCCGAGGACATGGTGAGCTCGACCGCGCGCACGCTCGAGCAGGTCGGCCGCGACCTCGGCAAGGTCGATTTCGTGCTCGGCTTCGACTGCATCCTGAGGCGGCTCGACGCCGAGAACCGGCAGATCCGGCGCCACCTCGCCGATCTCTATCGGCGCTTCGGTGTGGTCGGCTTCCACACCTACGGCGAGCAGTTCAACGCCATGCACCTGAACCAGACGCTGACCGGGATCGCGTTCGGCGCCGTGGAGCGCACGCCGTGACACAGGAGCCGCGTGCGGCGCCGGGCGGCACGATGCCGGACCTGCCGCCGGATCCGGGCGAGCGGCAGCTCGCCAAGCTCAGGAAGATCAACGCTGCCCTGATCCAGCGCGTCGAGCGCTCGATGGAGCAGCAGGCCAACGCCTATTCGCTGTTCCAGACCGCGATCGGGCTCGAGGCGCAGGTCCGGGTCCGCACCGAGGAATTGAAGAACGCCCTGCGCCAGCTCGAGGAGACCAACCAGCAGCTCGTCGCGGCGCGCGACGCGGCCGAACGCGCCAGCCGCTTCAAGACGCGCTTCTTCACCGCCGTCGGCCACGATCTCCTGCAGCCCCTGCACGCGGCGCGTCTGACGAGCTCGGCGCTCGACGGCTCGGTGCGGCCAGGCGAGCAGGTGCGTCTCGCCGGCCAGATCGACCACGCGCTGTCGACGATCGAGGAGCTCTTGCGCTCGATCCTCGACATCTCGAAGCTCGAGGCGGGCGTGGTGCAGCCGACGCTGCAAGTGGTCGTGCTGCAGGATCTGTTTTCCTCGCTGGTGACGGACCTCGGCCCCCTGGCGCGCGACAAGTCGCTGTCGCTGACGGTGCGGGCGACGCCCCTGGCCGTGACCACGGACCAGCTCATGCTGCGCCGCATCCTGCAGAACCTCCTGGCCAACGCGGTGCGCTACACCGAGCACGGCGAGATCAAGCTCGCCGCGCGCCGCCGCGGCGACGGCGTCAGGATCGAGGTCTGGGACACGGGTCCCGGCATCCCCGAGCAGGAGCGGATCCGCATCTTCGAGGAGTTCGAGCGCGGCACGGCCTCCGAGCGCGTCTCGGGCCAGGGATTCGGGCTCGGTCTCTCGATCGTGCGGCGCACCGCGCAGGCGCTCGGGCACGAGATCGAGGTCTGCTCGCGGGTCGGTCGCGGCACGCGGTTCTCGGTCACGGCACCACTCGCCGCAGCGTTCGACATGCCGTCGGCGGCCGCCGCCGAGCACCAGCCCGTGCGGCCCCCCTATGGCTTCGGCGCGGCGCGGGTCTTGGTCATCGACAACGACGAGGCTGTGCTCGCGGCCATGTCGCTGCTGCTCGACCGCTGGGGCTGCGCCACGCGGACGGCGCGGGATCCGAGCGAGATCGAGGTCATGCTGCGGGCGGCCGAGCCGGCACCGGCGCTGATCCTCGCCGACTACCATCTGGATCGCGGGCAGTGCGGTCTCGATACGGTGGCGGCGCTTCGGGCGGCCTACGGCGCCGACCTGCCGGCGGTCGTGGTGACGGCCGACCATTCACCGACGATCGCCGAGGAAGCACGGCGGGCGCGCTGCGAGATCCTGTGCAAGCCGGTCAAGCCCGCGGAGTTGCGGGCGCTGATGTCGCATCTGCTCGGGTGAGGACTGCGGCGCCGGCCCTCGGCGCGGGCTCACGTCACGCCGGCTTGTCGGTGTCCCGCTGCAGCCGCGCGACGGCGTCGAAGTCGATCCGCTGCGCCTCGATCACCGCCTGGGTCCGCGAGGCGACGTTGAGCTTGCGCAGGATCTCCGAGACGTGGGCCTTGACCGTCGTCTCGCCGACGTCGAGTTCGTAGGCGATCTGCTTGTTGAGCTTGCCCTGCCGCAGCATCATCAGAACACGGAGCTGCTGTGGGGTCAGCGTCGCGACGCGGGCGCTGAAGCCCGCGTTCTCGCCGGTGCCGGTGTCCTTCTGCGGCGGAGCATAGTCGCGCGGCAGGTAGACCTGGCCGCTCATCACCGTCTGGATGGCGGTGGCGAGCTCGTCCTTGCGGACCGATTTCGGGATGAAGCCCGCGGCGCCGTAGGTCAGCGCCTGATGGATGATCTGGGCGTCGTCGAGTGCCGAGACGATGACCACCGGCAGTTTCGGATAATGGGTCCTGAGCTCGAGCAGGCCCTCGAAGCCGCGCGTGCCGGGCATGGTGAGATCGAGCAGCACGAGGTCGAACGGTCCCTCCGCGGCGATGACGGCTCGCGCCCCCGCGAGCGAGGTCGCCTCGATGATCTTGGCCTCGGGATAGGCGACGAGCACGGCCAACTGGATGGCCTCCCGGAACAGGGGGTGGTCGTCGACGATGAGGAATCGAGCGGGCACGGCTGAAACCTCCAGCACGGAGACTTCGAGGGACATCATGGGTTCGAGCCTCTCTCCGGAATGCTCATGATTTCATCACTGCGGCGACCGCGCAACAGAATGAGGGGCGAGCAGTGGTCCCGCTCGCCCCTTGGTCATTGCCGTCTCGACGGACCGCCGGGCGGCCGATCGAACGTTACTTCGACTTCGATGCGAGCTGCTTCGGCAGCTTGAACGTCCACACCATGCCGCCCTGGTTGAGGTTGGCGACGGTCTTGGCGACCTCGCCGCCCCACAGCGGCACCGCGCCGCCCCAGCCGGAGACGATCGAGATCATCTGCTCGCCATCCTGCTCCCAGGTGATGGGCGAGCCGACGATGCCGGAGCCGGTGTTGAACGACCACAGCTCCTTGCCGCTCTTGTCGTCGAGGATCTTCAGCTCGCCCTCGGGCGTGCCGAACACGACGATCCCGCCGGCGGTGGCCAGGATGCCGCCCCACAGCGGCGCCTTGTTCTTGTACTCCCACGCGACCTTGCCGGTCGCCGGGTCCATGGCCTTCAGCGAGCCGATGTGGGTGTCGAACACCGGCTTGATGGTGAAGCCGGCGCCGAGGTAGGCGGCGCCCTTCTTGTAGGTCACCGGCTCGTTCCAGAGGTCCATGCCCCACTCGTTGGAGGGGATGTAGAACAGCTTGGTATCCTTCGAGTAGGCGATCGGCATCCAGTTCTTGCCGCCGAGGAAGCTCGGCACGGCGAAGATCGAGGAGCCCTTCTTGCCGTCGGCCGACTTCGTAGGATCGCCGGGACGGAACGCCGGATCGAGGATCGGCCGGCCGTCCTTGTCGATGCCCTTCGCCCAGTTGATCTTGGAGACGAACGGATGCGCCGAGATGAACTTGCCGTTCGTGCGGTCGAGGACGTAGAAGAAGCCGTTGCGATCGGCGGTGGCGGCGGCCTTCTTGCCGTTGAGGTCGAACGATACGACCTCGTTGACGCCGTCGTAGTCCCAGCCGTCGTTCGGGGTCGTCTGGAAGCCCCACTTGATGTCGCCGGTCTCGGGGTCGATGGCGATGCGCGCGCACGACCACTTGTTGTCGCCGGGACGCATGTGGCTGTTCCACGGCGCCGGGTTGCCGGTGCCCATGAAGATCAGGTTGGTCTCGGGGTCGTAGGTGCCGCCGAGCCAGGTGGCGCCGCCGCCGGTCTTCCACAGATCGCCCGGCCAGGTCTCGCCCTGCTTGCCGGTCATCGTGGACTCTTTGCCGTTCAGCATCCCCATGTGGCCTTCGATGGTCGGACGCGACCAGACGAGATCACCGTTGTCGGCCTTGCGGGCCTCGACGCGGCCGACGACGCCGAACTCGCCGCCCGAGACGCCGGTCACGATCAGCGCGCCGTGGGCCTTCGAGGGAACGATCAGCGGCGCGGCGGTGTAGGAGTAGCCGGCCTTGAAGTCGTCGATCTCCTTGGTCCAGACGACCTTGCCGGTCTTCGCGTCGAGCGCGACCAGCTTGGCGTCCAGCGTGCCGAAGACGAACTTGTTGTCGATCAGCGCGCCACCGCGGTTGATGACGTCGCAGCAGGGCATGATGCCCTCGGGCAGGCGGTGATCGTACTGCCAGATCTCGCGTCCGGTCTTGGCGTCGACGGCCCAGGCGCGGCTGTAGGAGCCTGTGACGTACATCACGCCGTCCTTGACGAGCGGCTGGCTCTCCTGGCCGCGCTGCTTCTCGCCGCCGAAGGAGAAGGCCCAGGCGGGCACGACGCGGGCGGCGGTGTCCTTGTTGACCTGCTTCAGCGGGCTGTAGCGCTGGCCCTGCGGGCCGAGGCCATTCGAGACGACGTCACCGACGCTGGCGGCGTCCTTGACGATGTCGTCGATCTTCACGTCGGCGCTGACCGGTCCGGCGAGCGCAGCCGTCAATGCGATCGCACTGGCGGTGGCGTACCACTTCCACGGTGTCATGTGGGAATCCCCTTGGTCACTGTTTCCTGGCCGCCTCCGTCGTCCGCGCTCTCTGGTGCGGGGGAGGCTGATCCAGGTGCGACGTTATCGCAGCGCCCCCTGCGGCATTATTGCCAAATAGTACACCCTTGCGACGCGCCGCCGCCGGTGATCCGGTCGCCGGAAGCGGAGGTCGCGGCGCGTGGGTTCAGCCGGGCTTGCCGACGCTCGGCAGGCGCTCGGCCTCGAGCCTCGGATAGAGGTGCATCACCGAGCGCTCGTACTCGTAGCGCGCGAGCGCGATGCGGCCGGTCCACGGCGGCAGCGGCAGCGCGATCGCCTCGGTGAC
>JAKAML010000166.1 GCA_021812845.1 Pseudomonadota bacterium | reverse complement strand
GCGCTTCCGCGCTCGCGGCCACCCGGGCGCGCGCGAGGTCGTCGGTCCAGCGGCCGCGCGCCCCGAGATAGACGACGCTGCCGGTGCGGAGGTCGTTGGCGGTGACGACGGTCGGCGGGAAGGGACGGGACATGGTTCTGCTCTGCTCCTAGTCGGTGGTGAGTGCCGCCGCGCGCCGCGCGAGCTGCGCCGCGTCGAGGCTGTCGGGCTGGATCTCGAGCTCGAGGCCGTCGAGCGCTTCCGTCATCACGATCCGGCAGGCGAGGCGCGAGGCGTGATCCGAGCCGTGGATCTCGTCGAGGCGCGCGAGCTCGTCCTCGTCGGGATCGGGCAGCGCCTGCCGCCAGGACTCCGCGATGCGGATGTGACAGGTGCCGCAGACCCCTGCCCCGCCGCACTCGGCGGTGATCGGCTGCGCCGCCGCGCGCAGGAGCTCGACCACGCGGAAGCCGGCGGCGGCGTCGGCCCGGAGCACCGGTCCGCCCGCGGGTTCGCCGGCAAGCCGGACGCGCAGAGAGAGCAGCGGCGCCTCGTCGTCGGCGGCGGCCGGGTCGGGTCTGGGATCGGACGGAACGTCGAGCATGGGCGCCTCCACGGATCGCGGCGCAATATAGAGGATAATTTTCTAATCGAGACGACGGCAAGTGAATAAAATAGAACGAACTACAGAAACTGCGGACGTTACGAAATCATTGTTCCTATATCAGCAGTTTGGGAACGCCATTCCAGCGCGCTGCCGTGCACAAGTTGCTCCGCGGTCGGTGGTTTCGGCGACGGTGGGGCGTGGTCTCGCTTGGCTGGCGGGGTTCGTTCCGCTCCGCCGCCGGTCTTCATGTCGGTGTCGCGCACGAACATGAAACGGGCTCGCGGCGGCCTGTCGTCGCCGCCGTCCGGGTCGCCGTCAAGCCTCGCGGCTGGCCTCGGTGCCGTGCATCCGGGCGATGCTCTCCGACGGCATCCGCATGAAATACATGAGCAGGCACAATTGGTTGCGTGCGACGCGCCGGGTGTAGCCGTCGCGTCGGTAGCGCAGCGCGCTGGTCACCGCCTTCGGCCGCAGCAGGATCCGCTGGCGGCGGCTCAGGCGGCGCACGATGTCGACGTCCTCCATCAGCGCCAGCGGCCGGTAGCCGCCGACCGCCCCGTAGAGTGCCTTCGGAATGAGCAGGCCCTGGTCCCCATAAGGCAATCGAAACAACAGGTTACGAAGTTCGACCAGCCGCTCGAGCAGGCGCGGCGCGACGCCCGTGTCGTCGAGCGCGAACCCGAACGCCGCCGCCGCCGGCTCCCGTTTTCCGGCATCCACCCGCTCGATGAACGCCGCCGCCTCCCGTTCCCAGCCGGGCTCGAGCACCGTGTCGGCGTGCAGGAACAACAGCCACGGGAACCGCGCCCGCGCCGCGCCCGCGGCGAGCTGCACCCCCCGCCCCGGCTTGCTCGCCAGCACGTCCACGCCGGCCTGGTCGGCGATCTTCAGCGTCCGGTCCGCCGACCCGCCGTCGACCACGATCACCTCGCGTACCAGGCCCTCCACCACCGCGGGCACGAGCGCGCTCAGCGTGGCGGCGAGCCCGCCCTCGGCGTTCAGCGTGGGAATGACGACCGTGATCATGCCGCTTTCTCGCACGCCTCCGGCCGCCGCAACAAGCCGGTCCGATCGGCGCACCCGACATGTTGTTCTTGTTATGTTCGCAACGTCGTGCTAGCCTGTGTCTACACGGTCGAGCTCGCAGATCGGTGGCCCGCGAAGGCGTCGCGACGCACGACCCCGACGCACGAGACATGGGAGGCGGTCATGGCAGGGACGATCGCGGCGCGGGTGGCGGCGCGCGGCACGGTGCTGCCGGCCGGCGACCGGCGCGGGCGAGGCGCCGCGTCCAACGTCAGCGGACGCTTCGAGAGCGAGCGGCGCGAACGATGCGACGACGGATGGTCCGTAGCCGGAGACAGCGACGGCGACGCGGCGGGATGCGCCGCGCCGTTCCGCACCGAGGTGCGCGACGAGCCGGCACGGACGATCATCAGCCGCAATTCGAGCCCGGACATCTCGTTCGAGCAGTCGATCAATCCCTATCGCGGCTGCGAGCACGGCTGCAGCTACTGCTACGCCCGGCCCTCGCACGCCTATCTCGGCCATTCGCCGGGGCTCGACTTCGAGACGCGGCTCTACGCCAAGCCCGATGCCGCGCGCCTGCTCGCGGCCGAGCTCGCCAGGCCCGGCTACGTCCCGAAGGTGATCGCGCTCGGCTCCAATACCGATCCCTATCAGCCGATCGAGCGCGAGCGGCGCATCACCCGCCAGGTCCTCGAGGTGCTGGCGGCGGCGCGGCACCCTGTCGGCATCGTCACCAAGTCGGCGCTCGTCGTCCGCGACATCGACATCCTGGCGCCGATGGCGCGCGACGGCCTCGTCAAGGTCGCGCTTTCGGTCACCACCCTCGATCGCCGCCTGGCGCGCGCCATGGAGCCGCGCGCGGCGACCCCCGGCAAGCGCCTCGAGGCCATGCGGCGGCTGCGGGACGCCGGCATCCCCGTGGCCGCCATGGTGGCGCCCGTCATTCCGTCCCTCACCGACCACGAGATCGAGCGCATCCTGGCGGCGGTCCGCGACGCCGGCGCCTCCGAGGCGGGCTACGTGCTGCTGCGTCTCCCGCTGGAGCTCAAGGATCTGTTCCGCGAGTGGCTGGCCGAGGCCTTCCCCGGCCGCGCGGACCGGGTGCTCGCCCTCCTCCGCGACATGCACGGCGGTCGCGACTACGTGGCCGAGTTCGGAACACGGCAGCGCGGCGCCGGACCCTACGCCCGGCAGATCGCCGCCCGCTTTCGCCTCGCGCTCGGCCGGCTGGGGCTCGACGAGCGACGCCGGCCGCTGCGCACCGATCTCTTCGTCCCGCCCGCGCCGCCGGGCAGCCAGCTCCGGCTGCTCTAGTGAGGGTCGCGCCCGGGTTGACCGATGGTGCGGCAAGGCTCGTATCGACACGGGCGCGACCAACGCCACTCCGAGTCAAAGATTTCGCTGGTGGCCGTCACGCCGCGCCAGAATCGGGAGCGGTTGTGGCCATGATGCGATCATGGCGCGACGGGCCGCGAGCTCGAGCGGGACCGCACCACACTGCGCTCTGGCGCCGGCGGCGGCGCGGCGCTAACACTCGCTGACGACGAGGCTCGGCGACGACAACGGAGTGACGAGATGAGCGACCTCCAGCGCGACGGCCGGGACGGCGGCGACGCTCCGGGCACGGGCCCGCGCGCCCGCCGGCTGTCGGTCGCGGTCAGGATCGGCGGAACATCCGGCGCGCCGGGCGGGGTGGTCGTCGGCGGCGGGGCCCCTGTCGTCGTGCAGTCGATGACCAACACCGACACCGCCGACGTCGCGGCCACCGTGCGTCAGGTCGCCGATCTCGCCCGCGCCGGCTCCGAGCTCGTCCGCATCACGGTCGATCGCGACGAGGCGGCGAGGGCGGTGCCGCACATCCGCGAGCGCCTCGACGCCGCCGGCGTGACGGTGCCCCTGGTCGGCGATTTCCACTACATCGGCCACAAGCTCCTGGCCGAGCATCCCGCCGCCGCCGCGGCCCTCGACAAGTACCGGATCAATCCGGGCAACGTCGGCTTCAAGGACAAGAAGGACCGCCAGTTCTCGTCGATCGTCGACATGGCGCTCCGCCACGGCAAATCGGTGCGCATCGGCGTCAACTGGGGCTCTCTCGACCAGGATCTCTTGACCCGGCTCATGGACGACAACGCGGCTCGGCCCGAGCCGCGCGGCGCGCGCGACGTCATGCACGAGGCCATCGTGCAGTCGGCGCTGCTGTCGGCGGCGCGCGCCGAGGAGCTCGGCCTCGGCGCCGACAGGATCGTGCTCTCTGCCAAGGTGTCGACGGTGCAGGATCTGGTCGCGGTCAATCGGCTCCTGGCCGGCCGCTGCCGCCATGCGCTGCACCTCGGCCTGACCGAGGCCGGTATGGGCTCGAAGGGCATCGTGGCGTCGTCGGCGGCGATGGGCCTTCTGCTGCAGGACGGGATCGGCGACACGATCCGCTTCTCGCTGACGCCGGAGCCGGGCGGCGACCGCACGCTCGAGGTGCGCGCCGCGCAGGAGCTTCTGCAGACCATGGGGCTGAGGACGTTCATGCCGGTCGTCACCGCCTGTCCGGGCTGCGGGCGCACCACCTCGACGGTGTTCCAGGAGCTGGCGCGCGACGTGCAGGCGATGATCCGCGAGGAGATGCCGTCGTGGCGCGCGCGCTATCCGGGCGTCGAGACGCTGAGCCTCGCGGTGATGGGGTGCATCGTCAATGGCCCCGGCGAATCGAAGCACGCCGACATCGGCATCTCGCTGCCCGGCACCGGCGAGCAGCCGGCGGCGCCGGTGTTCATCGACGGGATGAAGGCGATGACGCTGCGCGGCCCCGACATCGCCGGGGAGTTCAAGGCCATCGTCGAAAGCTACATCGAGCGCCGGTTCGGCTCTGGCGCCGGCGCGGCGGCGCCCGCCGCCGGCCGCGACGCAGCGGCGGAATAACCCCTGCGAGCGTCGCGGCGGCTGTCGGGGCGCGCCGCCGGGCGTGACGACGATCGGGCGGCGAAGGCTTCGACGGACCCCGGCGCAGCACCCGGGCCCCAGGCAGGTCAGCTCCGCCGACGGGCGACGAAGCGGGCGGCGTCCGCGAGCACAGCCGCACGGTTGCCGAACGGGGCCAGGCGCTCGATGGCCTCGGCGTCGCCGGCGGCCAGGCGCTCGCGCGCGG
>JAKAML010000165.1 GCA_021812845.1 Pseudomonadota bacterium | reverse complement strand
GGGCCACTGCTCGGGGAATGGGTCGGCTGGCGGCGCATGATCGCCATCATGGTCGGCTTCGGCGGCATCCTGATCGCCGTCCGTCCCGGCTTCGCCAGCGTGCAGCCCGCCGTCCTGTTCTCGTTCGGGTCGATGCTCGCCTACGTGCTGTTCATGATCCTCACGCGCCGCATCGCCGCGTTCGATCCGCCGCTCGTGACACTCTTCTACTCGATGTTCGTGGGCACCCTCCTGGGCGCACCGATCGCCCTCTCGCAGTGGGTATGGCCGGCCGACGCCGCGACATGGGTGATGCTGTTGTCGCTCGGATTGCTCGGCGGAACCGGCCACTACCTCTTCATCCTCGCCTACCGGCTCGCTCCGGCATCGATGATCGCACCGTTTCTCTACCTGCAGCTCTTGAGCATGGTCGCGCTGGGCTGGCTCGTGTTCGGCGACGTCCCGGATCTCTGGACCGTCGTCGGCTCGGCGTTCGTCACGGCGTCGGGCATCTACCTGGTGCACCGCGAGCGCGTGGTGCGCTCGCTGGGCGGCCCGACGTGAAGCCCGGGCCGAGCCGGGCGCAGAAATGCGGACGCGGTGGCCTCGCAGCCCCGAACGCGAACGTCGAGCTGGATGCCACCGCGTCAGAGCGCCAGGAGACGCAAGAACCTGAGATCGAGGCGCGAGAAGGATCCTACGCCGCGACCGGTTGCCAATTCGCAAACGTCCGGCTCGAAAAATCTTCGCCCGGTCCGGATCAGCCGCGACGGCCGTCGGCGGGAGAGGCGCGGCGTGATGCGGCCATGCCGCGATTGTCGAGCAGCCGGGCGACGAGCGGCACGGTCAGGGCGTGCGGCAGGATCCGCACGGCGAGTGCTGCGACGGGCGCCACGAGGCCGGGGTGCACGACCCGGCGGCCGAGCATGAAGCCGCGGTACGCGGACCGCGCGACCTGCTCCGGCTCGAGCGACGGCAGCAGGCGCCGGTAGAGCGCGCCGTCCGCGGCCATGTCGGCGTGGAAGCCCGTCTCGACCGGTCCCGGCGCGACCGCGGTGACCCGCACGCCCGAGCCGGCACTCTCGGCCGCGATGGCCTCGCTGAGCGACAGCACGTAGGCCTTGCTGGCGTAGTAGGCGGCCTGGTAGGGCCCCGGCACCGCGCCGCCGAGGGAAGCGACGTTGAGAATGCCGCCGCGGCCGCGCGCCTTCATCGCCGGCAGGACATGGCGGATGAGGCGGGTCGGCACGGCGATATTCAGCGCGACGAGCCGCTCGACGGCCTCGGGTTCGGCGCTTTCGAACGGACCACCGAGCCCCATCGCCGCATTGTTGACGAGGATGTCGAGATAGGCCCTGCTCGACGCCAGCGCGGCCTCGATCCGAGCCGTCGCGTCGGCGGCGGCGAGATCGAGCGCAAGCGTCATCACCCGGCCCGCGGCCCGGCGTCGCACGTCGTCCGACGCGGCCACGAGATCCTCCTCGCCGCGCGCGATCATCAGCACGTCGTAGCCGGCGCCGGCGAAGCGGGCGGCCAGCGCCCGGCCGATGCCGCGCGAGGCGCCGGTGACGACGACGGTGGGCGCGAGGTCCGCGACCGCGGCCAGGGCGCGGGGATCGCGACGGGCGGCGCGGGCGATCCAGCGGTCGGTCATGCGGATGGGGTTCAGCGGCATCGCGTCCGCCTTCAGGCGCGCGGATAGAGGTCGCGGATGCGTTCGTTATAGAACGCGGCCTGATGGGGCGCCGCGACCAGGGCGGCGTGGAGGCCGCTCGGCACGCCCACGTGAACGATCGTCGGCCCGCCGGCGAAGGTCACGGAGAGACGCTGGCGCGCCTCGTCGTAGCCGATGCTGGCGATCGACGCAGAACGGGTTTCACTCATGATCGCCTCCATCTCCACGCGCGATCATAGCATGAGGAGCAGCAGGAGGGTCGATCGGTGGCTGCCGGTGCGGATGGGCGCAATCAGGCGCGCCGCGCGTCCATGGCCATCCGGCGGCGCTCGAAGGCGACGGGCTTGACGCGGGCCGGACGCAGGGCCGGCTGCTCGGCCTGCCAGATGTCGTAGAGCGCCTGCACGCCGAGCCAGTAGCGCGCGCCCTGTCCGAGCGCGGTGCCGAGCCTGAGAGCGAGGTCGAGGCCGACCGCGCGCTCTTCGCGCAGCAGATCGTCGACGACGCCGGGCGTGACGTCTAGGTGTCGGGCCAGCTCCTCGCTCGTGAGGCCGGTCCGGGGCAGCAGATCCTCGCGCAGGATTTCGCCGGGATGGGGTGGTGCTTCGTCGTCGGAATGGAGCTTGAGCACGGGGTGTCTCTGGGTTGTCGTCGCCGGCCAGCGGGCTGTGCCGGGACCGCCGTGCGACAGGTTCGACGGCGGACGACACGCCATGATCGCGCGTCGTTGGGCGGATTTGAGGCTGACGATCCGTTCATGTGCCCGTTCCGCTGCGCCTGCCCCGCCTGTCCGGTCGCGCCGCAGCGGCGGTCGAGCGGCCCGGGGCGGCCGGTCCGCCCTCGCGGCGGCGGGTTGCCCGACCTTTGCGACCCGCGCAATTTCCACTAGATTGTGCGAACGGTACGCCAGGACGGCTCGCGGGAACGCCTCCCGCTTTCGATCGGGCCGCCGATCGACTGAAAGGCCCGCCGCGCGATCTCAGCGCACGGCCGGTCCAATGCGGGGCGCAAGGGGCGCCGCGAGCCAGCGACGGAACACGATGTCGAACGTCGAATTGAAGAAGGCGCCTCCGCGCGACGGGGGCATCCGATTGCACGGACCCGAGGCTTTCGAGGGGATGCGCGCCGCCGGCCGCCTCGCCGCCGCTGCGCTCGACATGCTGACCCCATTCGTGGTGCCGGGCGTCAGCACAGAGGAGCTGGACCGCCGCGCGCTCGAGTTCGCGCTCGACCACAAGGCGATCCCGGCGCCGCTCAACTACCGCGGATTTCCGAAGTCGATCTGCACTTCCGTCAACCACGTCGTCTGTCACGGCATCCCGGGTCCGAAACCCTTGCGTGCGGGTGACATCGTCAACATCGACGTGACGCTGATCGTCGACGGATGGCACGGCGATACGAGCCGCATGTACGCGGTGGGCGAGATCTCGCGCCGCGCGCAACGCCTGATCGAGGTCACCTACGACTCCCTGCTCAGAGGCATTGCGGCCGTCAGGCCCGGCGCCACGACCGGCGACATCGGCGCCGCGATCCAGTCCTATGCCGAGGGCCAGCGGTGCAGCGTCGTGCGCGATTTCTGCGGCCATGGTCTCGGCCGCGTGTTCCACGATCGCCCCAACATCCTGCATTACGGCACGCCGGGCGAAGGGACGGTGCTCGAGGCGGGCATGTTCTTCACCATCGAGCCGATGATCAACCTCGGCAAGTCGACGGTGAAGGTGCTCGCCGACGGCTGGACCGCGGTGACGCGCGACCGCGAGCTCAGCGCACAATTCGAGCATACCGTCGGCGTGACGCCCGACGGCTGCGAGATCTTCACGCTGTCTCCGGCCGGCCTCGACGGGCCGCGGCACGAAGGCTGAGTACGAAGCGGCGTCAGCATCTCGGGGTTCGGATGCCGGGTGGTGGAGAGACCTCTGACGACGGCGACCGGCTGAAGGCCGGGCAGGGATCCCTGTTCGAGGCGCAGCCGGCTTTGTCCGCCCGGGTCACGCCGGCGGCGGCGGCGACCGAGGCTGCTCGTCCGTCGTGCGCGGCCGTCGCCAGCGTGCCGCACGGCGAGACGGATCCGGCGACATCGCGGGCACGGACCAGGACGCGGTCTCGTCCGGAGCCCGAGGAAGATCATCGCCACGGCCATCGCGAGCGGCTGCGCCGGCGCTTCGCGACGGGCGGCGCCGACGCGATGCCCGACTACGAGCTGCTCGAGATGATCCTGTTCCGGGTCTACCGGCGCGGCGACACCAAGCCGATCGCCAAGCGGCTCGTCGCCGAGTTCGGGTCGTTCGCAGAGGTGGTGAACGCCTCGGAACAGCGACTGAAGGAGGTCGACGGCGTCGGCGACCGCGCCATCGAGGAGTTGCGCCTGATCCGGGCCGCGGCCCTGCGTCTCGCCAAGGGCCAGGTGATGCTGAAGCCGGTGCTGTCGTCGTGGCCGGCGCTGATCGACTATCTGCGCTCGGCGCAGGCGTTCGAGGCGCGGGAGCAGTTCCGCATCCTGTTCCTCGACAAGAAGAACCGGCTCGTCGCCGACGAGGTCCAGGGCCGGGGCACCGTCGACCACACCCCCGTCTACGTGCGCGAGGTGGTCAAGCGCGCGCTCGAGTTGCACGCGACGGCGCTGATCCTCGTGCACAATCATCCCTCGGGCGATCCGACCCCGTCCCGCGCCGACATCGACATGACGAAGCAGATCGCCGACGCGGCCCGCCCGCTCGGCGTCGTCGTCCACGACCACGTCATCGTCGGCCGCGCGGGCCACGCGAGCTTCCGGCAGATGCGGCTGATCTGAGCGCGGACCAAGCGCCCGCGACGCCACCGTCCCGTGTGCCGCGGCCACCTTTCCACCGCGCGGCGCCCCGCCCCGTTGACCTCGGGCGCCCGCGAGACCAAGTTACGCGCCCTATCCGCAGCGCGAGACCATCGAGAGCCCCATGAGCACCGCCCGACATTCCAAGGTCATCATCCTCGGCTCCGGGCCGGCCGGGTACACTGCCGCCATCTATGCCGCGCGCGCCATGCTCAAACCCGTGCTGATCCAGGGCTTGCAGCCCGGCGGCCAGCTCACCATCACCACCGACGTCGAGAACTATCCCGGCTTCGCCGA
>JAKAML010000164.1 GCA_021812845.1 Pseudomonadota bacterium | reverse complement strand
CCAGCGTCTGCGCCGTCGGCATGAGCGTCCTGACCCTCCACGCCCCGGCCGAGACCCATCCCCACATCGCCGACGTGGTGCTGATCGAGAGCCTGTTCGGCTGGATGATGCTCTATCTGTCGCTGTTCACGGCGACGCTGCTGTGGTTCGGGCTCGAATGCGTGCGCAACCGCGCCCGCCACGCCGCACATCGCAATGCGACCACGCTCGGACTGCAGCTTGCGACGTTCACCAGCGCCCTGCTCTGCGCGGTCATGGGCTGGCGCGCAGGCCAGCCGCTGATGATCCTGATCGCCGGGCTCGGCGTCACCGCCTCGGTGCTCAACGCGCGCTTCATCCTCGATCCGGCGCCGCAGCCGGGCGAGTGGCTCGTGCAGCACATGCGCTCGTTCGTCGGCGCAGGCGTGTCGGTCTATACGGCGTTCTTCTCGTTCGGCGCCGCCAACCTGCTGCCCGCCGTCGCGTTCAATCCGCTGCTGTGGGCCGCGCCGACCATCGCCGGCATCTCGGTCATCCTCGTCCAGCAGCGGCGGCTCCGCGCACCCCGTGCCCGCCGTCCGGCGGCCGGAACGGCGGCGGCGCGGCGGGCGAGGTGAGGACGGCGCTCGCCGCAGCCGCGAAACTGTCCATTTTGATTGACGTCTACTTTATGTGACGATTAATCTCGTCGGGACACGGGAGTTCCCATCGTTTGGCGGAAAGGCGCCCCTCCATGGATATGCCAGAGACCGCCTCTCCATCGTCGGCCGACCCCTCGCATCTGCCCCGCCGTGCCGCGGTCGACGCCGGCGCGCCGCCGAGCCTGCTCGACGGCATCGCCTTCCCCGCCGATCTGCGCCGTCTCGCGCCGCACCAGTTGCCGCACCTCGCGGCCGAGCTGCGCCAGGCCATGATCCAGTCGGTGTCGCGCACCGGCGGCCACCTCGGCTCCGGCCTCGGCGTGGTGGAGCTGACCATCGCCCTCCACTATGTGTTCGACACACCCGGCGACAAGCTCATCTGGGACGTCAGCCACCAGTGCTATCCGCACAAGATGCTGACCGGACGCCGGGCCTGGATGGCCCGGCTCAGGCAGTCGGGCGGGCCGGCCGGCTTCACCTCGCGCCAGGAAAGCGACTACGATCCGTTCGGCGCCGCGCACAGCTCGACCTCGATCTCGGCCGCGCTCGGCCTCGCCGCGGCGCGCGATCTCGGCCACGACGGCGGAGCGGCGGGCCACAGCGTGGTCGCGATCGTCGGCGACGGCGCGGCATCGGGCGGCATGGCGTTCGAAGGGCTCAACAATCTCGGCGCCCAGGGCCGCCGGGTCGTGGTCGTGCTCAACGACAACAACATGTCGATCGCGCCGCCCTCGGGCGCGCTCGTCGCGCACCTCGGCGCGCTTCGGGCGCGGATGCCCGGGCGGGCCGAGCGGCACGCCGCCATGGCGCGGACGCCGCTGCCGAGCTTTGCCGCGAGCCCGACGCTGTTCGACCAGCTCGGCGTCGACTATTGCGGACCGTTCGACGGCCACGACGTCGGCGAGATGGTCGAGGTGCTGGCGGCCGCCCGCGACCGCCGCGAAGGCGGCCCGATCCTGATCCACGTCATGACGCAGAAGGGTCACGGCTACGCCCCGGCCGCCGCCGCCAAGGACTGCTTCCACGGCGTCGGCGCCTTCGACGTCGCGAGCGGACGGCAGGAGAAGAGCAAGGCCGCCGCGCCGAGCTTTACGCAGGTGTTCTCCGACACCCTGATCGCGGCCGCCGCGCGCGACCCGGCGATCGCCGCCGTCACCGCCGCGATGCCCTCCGGCACCGGCCTCGACCGATTCGCAGCGCTTTTCCCGGAGCGCACGTTCGACGTCGGCATCGCCGAGCAGCACGCCGTCACCTTCGCCGCCGGGCTGGCGTGCGGCGGCATCAAGCCGTTCGTCGCCATCTACTCGACGTTCCTGCAGCGCGGCTACGACCAGATCGTCCACGACGTCGCGATCCAGCGGCTGCCGGTCCGCTTCGCCATCGACCGCGCCGGTCTCGTCGGCGCCGACGGCGTCACCCACCAGGGCGCCTTCGACCTCGCCTATCTCGGCTGCCTGCCGGGCTTCGTGCTGATGGCGCCGGCCGACGAGGCCGAGCTCGCGCGCATGGTCGCGACCGCAGCCGCCATCGACGACCGCCCGAGCGCGTTCCGCTATCCGCGCGGCAACGGCTCGGGCGTGCCTATTCCGGTCGATCCGGCGCCGCTCGAGGTCGGCCGCGGCCGCATCGTGCGCGAGGGGTCCGACGTCGCCATCCTGTCCTACGGCACGACACTCTCACGCGCGCTCGCCGCCGCCGATCTTCTGGCGCGCATCGGCATCTCCGCGACCGTCGCCGACGCCCGCTTCGCCAAGCCCGTCGACGCGCGGCTGGCGGCGCTGCTGGCATCGGAGCACAAGCTCCTGTTCACGCTCGAGGAGGCGGCGGTCGGCGGCTTCTCGACCCAGGTGCTCTCGGCGCTCGGCGGCGAGGCGACGCGCGGCACCGACCCCTGCCGTATCGTCGCGTTGCATCTCCCCGACCGCTTCATCGAGCACGGCACCCAGGGCGAGCAGGAGGCGTGGGCCGGCCTCGACGCGCCGTCGCTCGCCCACCGCATCGCCGTGGCCTTCGGCTCGGCCGGAACGCCGGAGCTGCTCGCCGCCGAGTAGCTCAGCGGCGGCCGCGCAGCGTGAAATGGAGATCGGCCGCGTGGGCGACGAGCGCGGCGAGCAGCCAGCCGGCGATCGCGCCGGGGCCGGCGCCGGTCAGCGACGCCCGGAGAGCCAGCAGCAGCGCGCCGCCCGCCGCGAGATGGGCGAGGAGGCCGACGCGCGACCGGGCCGTACCGCGACCGCGCAGCAGAAGCAGCAGCACGGCCTCGACGAGGAGCAGTGCGATCGCGACGTCGGCGATCAGTCCGCTCTCGATCAGTCCCGCGATCAGATCCGGCATCGAAGGGGCCCGTCGGCGCTCGTGCTATCGCGGGGCGACGAGGCCGAAGACGTGGCCGAGATCCTTCAACAGCACGCGCAGATGGCCGAGCGGGTCGCGCCGCACCAGTTCCTTGTTCATGTAGGCCTGCCAGGTCAGCCGCTGCACGTCGGGGTCGCGGCACATGGTGACGAACCGCTCGCGCCGCCGGTCGTTGCGGTACCAGACGTATTGCAGGAGTCCGAGGGCGAGGAAGACGCGGCCGTGCAGCTTCATGAACCGCTGCCGGGCCGAGCCCAGGGTGCGCGGATCGCCGCCGGTGGCGAGGAACCGCTCGACCGCCTCGGCGGCGAGCCGTCCGCCGAGCATGGCGTAGTAGATGCCTTCGCCCGAGGCCGGGGCGACGACGCCCGCCGCGTCGCCGGCGAGCACGACGTCGCGGCCGTTGTCCCAGCGCCGGAGCGGCTTCAGCGGGATCGGCGCGCCCTCCGTGCGCAGTGTCGCCGCGCCGTCGAGGCCGGCCGCCCGGCGCAGCTCGGCGGTGGCGCCGCGCAGGGAGAAACCCTTGTTGGCGCTGCCGACGCCGACGCTGGCGGTGGCGCCGTGCGGGAACACCCAGCCGTAGAAATCCGGTGACACGCGGCCCTGGTAGTAGACGTCACAGCGCGCGCCGTCGTAGTCCCGGTGCGAGACCACGGGCGCCGCGACGATCTCGTGATAGGCGAACACGAACGGCATCGCCGAGGCACCCGGCACGCACTGCCGCGCCACCTTCGACAGCGCCCCGTCGGCGCCGATCACCGTCCGCGCGCGCACGCTCCGCGTTGCGGCGCTCTCGCCGCAGAGCCCGGCCACGGGTCGGAAGTGGATGCGGGCGATGCCGTCGTCGTCGCGGGTCATGCGCTCGAAGGCGCCGCGCTCGAGGTCGGCGCCCAGGTGCGCGGCCCGCTGGCGCAGCCAGGGATCGAAGGTCTCGCGATCGACCATGCCGACGAAGCCGCCGTCGATCGGCATGTCGACGCGCCGCTCGCTCGGCGCGACCATGCGCGCCGCGCGCACCTTCGCGACCAGGAGCTCGTCGGGGATTGCGAAGTCGCGGATCAGGCGCGGCGGGATGGCGCCGCCACAGGGCTTGATGCGGCCGGCCCTGTCGAGCAGCAGCACCGCGATGCCGCGGCCCGCGAGATCGGCCGCCGCCGTCGCGCCCGCCGGCCCGCCGCCCACCACCACGACGTCGTAGGTCTCGCTGGCGCACGTCGCGCTGGCGGTCGTCATCGGCGGACCTCCTGTCGGCTCCAGACGGGGCTCTCGCCGGCGGGCGGCAGCAGGCTGCGGCCGATGGCGGCGAGCCGCGGCTCGGCCCTGACGCCGCCCGGGCGGCGGATCTCGCCGATGCGCAGCGCCAGGGCCGCCGCGAGGACGAACAGCAGCGCCTCGGCGAGGAATACGGTCGCGTAGCCGTGGAGCGCGGAGCCGGTCGCCAGACGGACGACATCGGCGGCGCCTGCCCCGGCGAAGCCGCCGAGGCCGAATGCCAACGCCTGCGCGGCGCCCCAGAGACCCATCCGCACGCCTTCTCGCCGCTCCCGGCCCTCGCCCGCGAGCGCCATCATCGAGCCGATCGCAGACACCGCGAAGGCGCCGTTGGCGAGGCCGAGCGCGAACACCGTCGCCGCGAGCGGCCAGCGTCCCGCATGGAAGCCGCCGACGGCGAGCAGCGCCAGCGCCAGCGCCGAGGCGAGGCAGCCGCCGACGGTCCAGCCCCGGAGCGTGCCGATCCGATAGCCGCGCCAGCCGGTGGCGAGCACCGCGACCAGCACCATGCCGACGAGGA
>JAKAML010000163.1 GCA_021812845.1 Pseudomonadota bacterium | reverse complement strand
CTTTGTTTGCCGTCGAGCTGGATCTCGTCGACCTCGACGAACGTGCTCGTCTTCGGCTCCTCGGTCGGAGGGCGCGAATAACATGCGCGAGCTGTGACCTTGAGCGCGCCGAACTGCACCGTCTCGTTCAGGGGCACCTCGAGCTTGGAGATCCGCGCCGTCACCTTGTCGAGCGCCGCGAACACCGCCACCTGGTTCTCGATCCGCTCGGCACGCGCGGGCAATGCCGCGATGACGGCGGCGACCGACGACACGGCGGCGGTTCGGTAGCTGTGAGGATTCCAGCGGATCAGCACGCGCGACGGCTCCCGGTCTCCACCATGCTGTCCACCCTGCCGCCGTCCTTGCTGCCGATCCAGTGACGCGAACTCCGGGCGGCCGACGCGGCCCTGCCGGATCTCGACACTTCCCGACGCAGCGGAACACCAGCGCGGCCGCCCCGCGCACGCACGGAGCCCTTCACACCATCGAAGCTACGCCGCGAATGGTGGCGTCAGCATGGCCCGATTTGCCGCGCCCCGCCATCCCACCTATTCCGGCTTCCACGCCTTGTAGTCGCCGGTCGCCTTCGGTCGCCGTCCGCCGGCCAGGATCGAGCCCGACGGCCGATAGGCGTCGCGCGTGCCGGTGCCATTCATCTTGTGCGGCTTCTGCCACGGCTTCGGCTGGTAGCGCTCCTCGGTCGGCGGTGTGTCGACCGTGTAGTGGAGCCACCCATGCCAATCGGGCGGCACCTTCGAGGCGTCGGCGAGATCCTTGTAGGTGACCCAGCGCCGCGGCACGCCGAGCGGCCCCGTCCCCTTCTTCTGCACGTAGTAGCGGTTGCCGAACTGATCCTCGCCCACGAGCTGGCCCTGCCGCCAGGTGTAGAGCCGCGTGCCCCAGGTGTTGCCACCCCACCAGCAGAAGATCTCCGAGAGAATGCCCATGCGCGTCCTCGTTCCGGCTCCGATCGAGCCCTGCCTGACGCGGCCAGCCTTACAAAGCGCCGCCGGCCGAGTCCAGCCGGCCGAAGGACGCGGCCAATCTGCAACACCCCGTGTGCCCGGAATCGGACTAGCCTCGTCGCACGGGGGCCGATCCGGGCTTCTCTACAGCCCGCCGTCACCTGCCCCGAGCCGCAGGGCCCCGCAAAATCAGGCGATTGTGCGACGTCGTGCACAATCTCTCCACAGCCGCTAGATATAGACGCGGTTGCCTCTGCCACCACAATATGTAGCGCTCGACCGGTGACGGATCGCTCGAATCGTCATACCTATTCTGCGTCGGGAGTGTTGCTCCGCCCGAGGCTCCAGTCGAGCCGACCGGCATCGCCGCCAGTCGCGGCAAGCGCCCCGATCCCAGCCGTACAATCCGCGCGCGGACCTTGTCGTCCGCCGGTCACGAGAGCGCCGAGGCCACCCGCGTGTCGAGGGACGCACGGGGCGACCGCGTGCGACCGCTGATCCGCGGGTTGGGCGTGGCCGTGCGTCACCACCAGCAACATCCGGGTGCCGGGCCTCGTTGTGCGTTCCGACCACCCCCCAAGAACACATCGGGGGCACTATGAAGATCTCGCGCCGCTTCACCGAGGCCGGCAAATCGCCTTACGCATCGATCGAGTTCCGCCGCGCCACCTCCGAGATCAAGAACCCCGACGGCTCGGTCGTGTTCCGCCTCGAGGGCTTCGACGTCCCCGCCCACTGGAGTCAGGTCGCCGCCGACATCCTGGCCCAGAAGTATTTCCGCAAGGCCGGCGTGCCGAGAAGGCTGCGCCGCATCGAGGAGAACAAGATTCCGTCGTGGCTGTGGCGCTCCGTCGCCGACGAACGCGCGCTCGCCGACCTCCCCGAGAAGGAGCGCACCGGCGGCGAGGCCGATGCGCGGCAGGTGTTCGACCGCCTCGCCGGCACCTGGACCTACTGGGGCTTCAAGGGCGGCTACTTCACGACCGAGGACGACGCCCGCGCCTTCTTCGACGAGCACCGCTACATGCTCGCCATGCAGATGGCCGCGCCCAACTCGCCGCAGTGGTTCAACACCGGCCTGCACTGGGCCTACGGCATCGACGGCCCCGGCCAGGGCCACATGTACGTCGACTTCGAGACCGGCAAGCTCACGCACTCGACCTCGGCCTACGAGCATCCCCAGCCGCACGCCTGCTTCATCCAGTCGGTCGAGGACGATCTCGTCAACGAGAACGGCATCATGGATCTCTGGGTGCGCGAGGCGCGCCTCTTCAAGTACGGCTCCGGCACCGGCTCCAACTTCTCCAAGCTCCGCGGTGAGAACGAGCGCCTGTCGGGCGGCGGCAAGTCGTCCGGCCTGATGTCGTTCCTCAAGATCGGCGACCGCGCGGCCGGCGCCATCAAGTCGGGCGGCACCACCCGCCGCGCCGCCAAGATGGTCGTCGTCGACGTCGACCATCCCGACATCGAGGCCTACATCGACTGGAAGGTGAAGGAGGAGCAGAAGGTCGCCGCCCTCGTCACCGGCTCCAAGATCTGCCAGAAGCGCCTGAAGGCGATCATGAAGGCCTGCGTCAACTGCGAGGCCGAGGGCGACGCCTGCTTCGACCCGCAGAGGAACCCGAAGCTCAAGCTCGCGATCCGCGAGGCCAGGCGCGACGGCGTCCCGCAGAACTACATCCTGCGGGTCGTACAGTTCGCCAGGCAGGGCTACGCCGACATCGACTTCGCCACCTACGACACCGACTGGGACTCGGAGGCCTATCTCACCGTCTCCGGCCAGAACTCCAACAACAGTGTCCGCGTCACCGACGACTTCCTCTCGGCCGTCAACGGCGACGGCGACTGGAGCCTCAGAGGCCGCATCTCCGGCAAGGTGACGAAGACCCTCAAGGCGCGCGACCTGTGGGAGGCCATCGGCCACGCCGCCTGGGCATCGGCCGATCCCGGCATCCAGTTCCACACCACCATCAACGACTGGCACACCTGCCCGCAGTCGGGGCCGATCAACGCCTCGAACCCGTGCTCGGAGTACATGTTCCTCGACGACACCGCCTGCAACCTCGCGTCGATGAACCTGATGACCTTCCGCCGTGCGGACAAGTCGTTCGACACCGAGGCCTACGAGCACGCCTGCCGGCTGTGGACGATCGTGCTCGAGATCTCGGTGCTGATGGCGCAGTTCCCCTCGCGCCAGATCGCCGAGCTCAGCTATCGCTACCGCACTCTCGGGCTCGGCTTCGCCAACATCGGCGGCCTCCTGATGGCCGGCGGCATCGGCTACGACAGTGCCGAGGGCCGCGCGATCTGCGGCCCCATCCCCCCCATCACGACCGGCGTCGCCTACGCGACCTCGGCCGAGATGGCGCGCGAGCTCGGACCGTTCCCCGGCTACGCGCCCAACGCCGGCGACATGCTGCGCGTCATGCGCAACCACCGCCGCGCCGCCCACGGCGAGCGCTCGGGGTACGAGATGCTGTCGACGCCGCCGGTGCCGCTCGACCACGCGAGTTGCCCCGACCGGCGCCTCGTCGACGCCGCCCGCCGCGCCTGGGACGCCGCACTTTCGCTCGGCCAGGCCCACGGCTACCGCAACGCCCAGGCGACCGTCGTCGCGCCGACCGGCACCATCGGCCTCGTCATGGACTGCGACACCACCGGCATCGAGCCCGACTTCGCGCTCGTCAAGTTCAAGAAGCTGGCCGGCGGCGGCTACTTCAAGATCATCAACCAGTCCGTGCCCGAGGCGCTGACCACGCTCGGCTACCGGCCGAGCCAGATCGCCGAGATCGAGGCCTACGCCGTCGGCCACGGCTCCTTGAAGCAGGCGCCCTCGATCAACCACGCCACCCTGAAGGCGCGCGGCTTCACGCCCGCCGCGCTCGACAAGATCGAGGGCGCGCTCGCGACCGCGTTCGACATCAAGTTCGTGTTCAACAAGTGGACCATCGGCGAGGACTTCCTCGTCGGGACGCTCGGGGTGCCGGCCGCGAGGCTCGTCGACCCCGCCTTCGACCTCCTCGCGCACCTGGGCTTCTCGAGGCGCGACATCGAGGCCGCCAACGAGCACGTCTGCGGCGCCATGACCCTCGAGGGCGCCCCGCACCTGAAGCCCGAGCACCTGCCCGTGTTCGACTGCGCCAACCCGTGCGGGCGGAAGGGCAAGCGGTTCCTCTCGGTCGAGAGCCACATCCGCATGATGGCGGCCTCGCAGCCGTTCATCTCGGGTGCGATCTCCAAGACCATCAACATGCCCAACGATGCCACCGTCGAGGACTGCAAGCAGTCCTACATGCTGTCGTGGCGGCTGGCGCTCAAGGCCAACGCGCTCTACCGCGACGGCTCCAAGCTCAGCCAGCCCTTGAACAGCCAGGTGCTCGCCGACGACACGGCCGACGCCGACGAGGCCCAGGAAGCGGCCGCCGAGATCGCCGCCACCAGCGCGTCGACCCAGCGCGCACTGATGGTCGCCGAGCGCCTCGCCCAGAAGACCATGGAGCGTGTCGCCGAGCTCGAGGCCGAGCTGAAGCGGGCCCAGGAGGACACGCGCGAGCGCGAGAAGCTGCCGGCCCGCCGCAAGGGCTACACCCAGAAGGCCTCCGTCGGCGGCCACAAGGTTTACCTCCGCACCGGCGAATACGACGACGGCCGCGTCGGCGAGATCTTCATCGACATGCACAAGGAGGGCGCCGCCTTCCGCTCGCTGATGAACAACTTCGCCATCGCCATCTCGCTCGGCCTCCAGTACGGCGTGCCGCTCGAGGAGTTCGTCGAGGCCTTCACCTTCACGCGCTTCGAGCCGGCCGGCCTCGTCACCGGCAA